>JAGOFF010000048.1 GCA_017997315.1 Clostridia bacterium | reverse complement strand
GTACGGCGCAGAACGACGGGTGGTGGCCGGACGACGGGGACGAACTCGACCTGGCCGCGGTCCGAGCACGCCATCGGATGTATCAGGACGGCACGGAACGACTGACCCCGGGACGGCGTGGATTCTACATGCTGCGCAATTCCTATTGCGGGGACGCGCGGTACGGCGGGACGATCTGGTCGGGCGACGTACTGTGCCGCTGGTCGACGCTCCGGAACCACATCCAGGTAGGGCTCAATGTATCGATGAGCCTCAATCCCTACTGGGGAAGCGACATCGGGGGATTCCACGTGACCGGGGAGTACTCCGGGGAGCTCTATCTGCGCTGGCTGCAGTACAGCGTGTTCACCCCGATGTTCCGGTCACACGGTCGTCCCTCTTTCCTCCACAACCCATGGGGATGGACCGCCCGCAGTGTGCGTGAGATCCCGGACGAGTGGGCGCGCGGCATCGCGGAAAACATGAGCGACGAGGTGCTTCCGGATCCGCGGGTGGAACCGGTCGCGCGGCGGTACATCGAACTCCGGTACCAGATGGTCCCCTATCTGTACACCCTCGCCCGGGAACTGTACGACACCGGGACGCCGCCGATGCGCCCGCTGTGGTTCCGGTATCCCGGGGATCCCATGGCGGAGGGATGCGAGTCGCAGTACATGCTGGGCGATTCGCTGCTGGTCAGCCCCGTGACGGAAAAAGGCGCGTCCACATGGACCACCCGGCTGCCCGCGGGAACCTGGTACGACTTCGCGACCGGGGAACGGCTGGAGGGGGGCGAACCGGCGGAGCGTCCGGTCACGATCGAGGATTGCCCGGTATACATCCCCGCAGGGACGATCCTGCCGCTGGGAGAGGTCCGGCCGTTTCTGGGGACCGGGCCTGTCGATCCGCTGGACGAGCGGATCGGGCTGCGGGTATACGTGGGTGCGGACGCCCGGTTCACCCTGTACGAGGACGACGGGGCTACGCAGGACTACCGCGATTGCGGAGGGATCCGGACGGAGTTCGTCTGGGACGACCGCGCGGGGACGCTGACTGCGCATGGCGGTGGCGCGGGCGCCGGAGGATGGACCCGGACGTTCGAGGCGGAATGCGTCCCATCGGGACGGCGTTTCACGGTCGTCTGCGTGTATGCGCCCGACGGAAAGTTATGATGTATTTCCGCAATTTACACACACTTTATTAACCTGATACAATACCGGTATTCCGGTCCACCGCATTTTCAGGTGTCCTCATGCAACGGCGCGTCGGGACAATCAGGAACAACGGCCAGACGACACCGCCGCGGATTCGGCGTTTCCGGGAGACCCTCCTATGAATGCAGACATGATTATCGGCCTGCTCAACAACGCATTGTTGATGCTGGGACTTTTCGTGATCTACGACTTGAGCTACGGGATGCCGCCCCGCTGGAACACCGTCCGCCCCTACCTCAGCGGACTGATGACCGCCGGGATCTGCATCGCGATCATGGCGATGCCGTATGAACTGTACGAGGGGCTGGTATTCGACACCCGCACGATCCTGGTCAGCGTCACCGCCCTGATCTTCGGCCCCGTACCGACGCTCGTCACCGTGGCGTTCGCGGTGGTCTACCGGATCGGCCTCGGCGGGGTCGGGCTGCCGCCCGGGATCGCCACGACCGTCACCGCCGCGCTCATCGGGCTGGCGTGGCGGCGCTGGGTGTTCCCGCTATCAAAACGGATCCGGTGGAAATGGCTCAATGTCTATGTCATGAGCCTGCTCGTGCACCTGGTCATGCTCGCCTGCATGCTTCTCCTCCCGGACCGGACCGGGATCGCGGTCATCCGGCGCATCGCGCTCCCCGTGATGGCGATCTACCCGGTGTTCACGGTGCTGCTCGGGATGCTGCTGTTCCACCAGCGGGAGCGCAAGGAGTCGATCGAGCAGCTCCGCGAGAGTGAAGAGCGCTTTCAGATGCTGTTCAACAAGGCCCCGATGGGATACCAGTCGCTGGATGCCGAGGGGTGTTTCGTCGACATCAACCAGCAGTGGCTGGACGCGCTCGGGTATACGCGCGCGGAGGTCGAGGGCCGCTGGTTCGGGGATTTCATCCCGGAGGAGGATCGGGAGGACTTCCAGGGGCGGTTCCGGCGCTTTACCGAGACCGGCCGGGTCAGCAGCGAGATCCGACTGCTGCACAAGTCCGGCCGGCCGATCCATTTCGCGGTCGAGGGCCGGATCGGACACGACGCGGACGGATCGTTCCTCCAGACCTACTGCATCCTGCAGGACATCACGGAGCAGAAGAAAGCGGAGTCCGAGCTGCTGTACGCGAGCTACCACGATTACCTGACCGGACTGTACAACCGGCGGTGGCTGGATCACGAGGCCGAGCGGATGCGCAGCGCGGGGGAGTACCCGATCTCGGTGATCATGGGCGACATCGACGGACTCAAGCTGATCAACGACGCGTTCGGGCACGACCGCGGCGACCGGTTGATCCGGACGGCCGGGGAGATCCTGAGCCGGTGCGTGCGCCCGGGAGACGTGCTCGCACGGACCGGCGGGGACGAGTTCTCGATCCTGATGCCGCGCACCGACGGGATGACCGCCTATGCGCTGGTGCAGTCGGTCGCCGAGGCCTGCCGGGACTACAACCGGGACATCCCGGACGCCGCGCTGCACGTGTTCATCTCGCTCGGGTACGGGACCATGGCGTCCGCCGACGACAGCTACCTCGACGCGGCCCGCATGGCCGAGGACTTCATGTACCAGCGAAAGGTGCTGGTGGACAAGAGCCCGCACAGCGCGGTACTCCGGTCCATCACCACGACCATGTATGAAAAGAGTTTTGAAACCGAGGCGCACGCGGAGCGCCTGGTCCGGATCACGGAGCGGATCGGCCGCGTCATGGGGCTGTCCGCGCTTGAGATGGACCATCTGCATATGTTTTCCATGCTCCACGACATCGGCAAGGTCGCCATCTCGGACCAGATCCTCAACAAGCCCGGCAAGCTGACCGACGAGGAATGGACGGAGATGAAGAAGCATCCCGAGATCGGGTTCCGGATCGCCTCCGCCTCCCCGTCACTGACGGTCGTCGCGGAGTTCGTGCGCTCGCACCACGAGCGCTGGGACGGCCGGGGCTACCCGCGCGGGCTTGCGGGGGAAGAGATCCCGCTGCATTCGCGCATCCTCGCGGTGGCGGACGCATATGACGCCATGACCGAGCAGCGGCCCTACCGGGATCCGCTGCCGCCCGACGCGGCAGTCGCCGAGATCGCGCGCAACGCGGGCACGCAGTTCGACCCCGAGGTGGTCCGGGTGTTCCTGGAGATCGCCCGGGACGGCGGACTGGAGGACGGGACGCCGGCCGGATAATGCACGCGGAGCGTCTGTATCCGATTGACTTCACGCTCCGGTTCTTCCATCATGAAACCGGACTTTCTCCGCCTGGCTCCCGATGAGGGCCGGGCTGGATCTTTTTACAGAAAGCAGGGTGAACGATCATGGAACAGAGACTGAAAGGCAAGGTCGCGGTGGTCACCGGTTCTTCGACGGGAATCGGCAAGGCGAGCGCAGGGATTTTCGCGGAGCACGGGGCGTCCGTCGTCGTCAATGACGAGGGGACGTATCCCGAGATGGGGCCGCAGGTCGCGGAGGACATCCGGGCACGGGGTGGGACCGCGTTGTACATCCGGGCGGACATCACGAAAAAGGACGAGATCGACCGCCTGATGACCGAGACGATCCGGACGTTCGGCCGGGTTGACATCCTCATGAACAACGCGGTCGCGGGACACAGCGCGATGCTGTTGGACCAGGACGAGTCCGACTGGGAGCAGGTGTACCTTTCCACGGTCAAGGCGATCTATCATACCTGCCGGCATGCCATTCCCGAGATGATCCGGGCGGGCGGCGGCTCGATCATCAACCTGTCTTCGATCCACGGGGTCCTCGCCGGGCGGGCGGGGCTGGCGTACTCGACTTTCAAGGCCGCGGTCATCAACATGACGCGGCAGATCGCGGTGGACTACGGCAAATACAACATCCGGGTCAACGCGCTGTGCCCGGGACGGATCGTGACCGAGTGGAAGCAGGGCTTTCTGGAGCGGAATCCGGAGGAGTACCGCCGGCAGAAGGCGGTCTATCCGCTGGGCCGGCCCGGGACGCTCCGTGAGATCGCAAACGCCGCGCTGTTCCTGGCGTCCGACGAGTCGTCGTTCATCACCGGGCACGCGCTCGCGGTGGACGGGGGATTCACCGCGCAGCTCCAGGACGCGATCATCGATCCGCTCGAGCGCGGGATCCGCGACGAACTGGCGGAGCGCGGAATCGACTGGTAGATCCGGACGCATCCGCCGTATATTCCACAAGGAGGGATTATGGACATCTGTCCGCGCTTCACCACCGACATTCAGGACTGGGATGTCATCGTCATCGGGCACATCCGGTGGAACCGGTACTTCGGGGAGAATCCGGACATGCCACCGCGGGGCGATCCGTCGACCTGCACCTCGACCGTGGTGCGCGGCACGGACGCCGCGGGCCGGCCGTTCGTTCTGCTGATCGACCCGACGATGCGTTGGACGCCGCCGGAGTTTTACTTTGACCTGAACCGCGGGACCGGGCTGAAACCCGCTCAGGTCACGCACTGCTACTGCACCCACCACCATCTGGACCATTACGACGCGCTCAAGTATTTCCCGGACGCGGTCTGGCTTGCGGCGGAACCCGTGGCCGGGATCCTGCGGGCTGAGGCGAAGACCGTCGAAGGCACCCGGATCCGCGGGGTGTCGGGCGAGTTCCTGCCCGGAATCCACGCCGTACCGCTGCCCGGGCACACCGACACGCTGCACGGGGCCGCGTTCCGCTGCCGCGGCCGGCGGATCCTCGTCGCGGGGGACGCGGTCATGACCAAGAACCACCTCTGGAACGGCACCACGGAATACCAGCCGGACCCCGCGGCGTGCGAGGTTGCGGCCCGGACCCTCGCGGACATCCGGGAGAGCTTTGATATCGTGGTGCCGGGGCACGACAACCTCGTCGTGCTGTAGCCGCCCCGGCCTGCCGCCGGATCCGTTCCCGCCAAGGCTTGCGCCGATGGGGGACGGTGTTGTATCGTGACAAGAGGCGAAACGTTTCGCCTGTATGAAATCCCAGCAATCAGGAGGACATCCGAAATGAGCCAACTCCGCGTCAAGACGCATGAGGTCCGCTTCCCGGTCGCCAAGACCCTGTACGGCCTTTTTTTCGAGGACATCAACCGCTCCGGCGACGGCGGCATCTGCCCGGAGCTGCTCCGGAACCGCACGTTCGAGGACTCGCTTCTCCCGCTCGGGACGACCGCGGCGGATGAGGAACACCAAGCGTTCCATTCCAAGGACGGATGGAAAGGGGAGTTCAACCACGGCGAGGGACTGGCGGGATGGATCGAAGGCAACCACACCCCTCCCACCCCGATCCCGGCGTGGTATGCGGAGAACGCCGCGATGCGGATCGACGGACAGGACACGCTCCATCCGAACCGGCGGGCGGCGCTGGCCGTCGACTTCGGGGAGGACGGCCGCATCTGGAACATCGGGTACGCCGGAGTGCCGGCAAAGGCCGGCTCGGCCCTGACGCTCTGCCTGTTCGCCAAGGCCGGTGCGCCGGCGGAACTCGAAATCCGGGTGACGGACGCGGACGGCGGCAGGGTATACGCCCGTGCGGAATTCCGCGTGTCCGCGAACGGCTACACCCGGTATGACGCGGTGCTGGTCCCGGACGCGGACGACGGGAAGGCCCGGTTCGAGATCCGCGCCCCCCGCGCCTGCTCCATCCGTTTCGGATTCGTGTCCCTGATGCCGGCGGACACGTACAACGGACACGGACTCCGGAAGGACCTGGTGGAGAAGCTGGCCGCGCTGCGGCCCGGATTCATGCGGTATCCCGGCGGATGCATCGTGGAGGGATTCAACAAGGAGTCCCTGCTGCGGTTCTCCAACCTGGTCGGACCGGTCTGGGAGCGCCCGTCCAACTGGAACCTGTGGGCCTACAACACCACCAACGGGTTCGGGTACCACGAGTGGCTCCAGCTGTGCGAAGACCTGGACATGCGGAAAATGTGGGTCTGCAACTGCGGGATGACCTGCCAGGCCCGGAATCCGGACTATCTGGATGAAGAAGAACAGGACCGTCTGCTCCAGGAGGCCATCGATGCCATCGAATACGCCACCGCCCCCGCGGACTCGCAGTGGGGCCGCCTCCGCGCCGCCGCCGGCCACCCCGCACCGTTTGGGCTGGATTTCGTGGAGATCGGGAACGAGAACCACGGCCCGGAGTACAACCGCCGGTACGCCCGTTTCTACGACACGTTGAAGAAGCGTTATCCCGACATCCTTTTCATCGCGAACACCCATGTCGAGCGCGAAGGACTGTCCACCGACATCGTGGACGAGCACTTCTACAACACGCCGGAGTTCTTTGCGGAGAACACGCGGCAGTACGACGCATATGACCGGAACGGCCCCCGGATCTTCGTGGGCGAGTACGCGGTCGTCACCGGGAATCCGGGACCGGGCACGCTCAAGGCCGCGATCGGCGAGGCCATGTTCCTGCTCGGTATGGAAAAGAACCAGGATGTCGTCACGATGGGCGCCTACGCCCCGCTTTTCGAGAATGTGCATTTCGACAACTGGTATCCCAACCTGATCGCGTTCGACAACCGGACGTCGTACGGCATCCCGAGCTACCACATGCTGAAGATGCTGGGATCGAGCCGGGGCGCGGACGTCGTCCGCACCGAGGTGGAGACACCCCGCAACTACGCCCGCTTCGCGGGCTTGTTCGGACTGCGGTCGCACGGGGAGGGGATGCGGTTCAAGGACGTCCGGGTGGACGGGCAGCCTGTGACGGTGTCCAACATCCTCCTCGGCCATGTGCGCGAGGAAGGCGGAGAGTACGTCACGGAAGCGCGGCCGCTCCCGGCCCGGATTTCGGCCTCGCCGAACGCGGCGGAGCTTGCACCGAGCGCCTGGGTCACGTTCGGAACCGAGAAAAAGGTGGAAAGCACGCTCGAACTCCGGGTCTGGTTCGACGGCGGACTCACGCTCAACGCGCTCTGCCGCCAGCATCTGCACAAGAACTGGATCGAGCCGTTCACCGCGGCCAACATCCGCCGGTGCGACTGGACGATCCGGGACGGCGTGAGCCGGGTCGCTTTCCCCCGTTTCATGGAGGAGCACCGGCTGGCGGAGGATGTGGAGCTCCGGCTGGAGACCGGGTGGCACGACTTCCGGATCGAAACCCGTGAGGATCGTTTTGACGTCTATGCGGACGGCCGGCATATCCAGACCGCATGGCTCGACTCCTACCCCGGGATCGAGTGCGCCGCGGATACCGACGGGGACCGGATCCTCGTCAAGATCGCCAATATGACGTCCGCCGCGGACGAGGTGGAGATCTCGCTGGACCGCGACGTGGAGACGGGCTATACCGCGGAGGTGCTCACCGGGGATCCCGAGGCGGAGAACGCCCTGGACCGGCCGGAAGCCGTGGTGCCTGTGCTGGAGCGGCGGACCGGGGCCGGCCGGCGCTTCCGGCACACGGTGCCCGCCATGAGCCTGAGCATCCTGACCCTGAAAGCCACCCCGTGAAACCGCGCCACCCCACCATGAAGGATATCGCGCGGGAGACCGGACTGGGGCTGGCCACGATATCCAAGTACATCAACGGGGGGAGCGTGCGGCCGGCCAACCGGGAGCGGCTGGACCGGGCGGTCGCCGAACTCGGCTACCGCCGGAACGAGTCCGCGCGGGCGCTCAAGACCAGCCGGACGTATACGGTCGGGGTCGTGATCCCCGAGCTGGCAAGCCGGTTCTGCACCGCGATCGTGTCGGACGTGGAAGACATCCTGCGCCGTAGCGGGTATGCGGTGATCGTGTGCGACTGCCGGACCGATGAGCGCCTCGAGCGGCAGTCGGTCGATTTCCTGCTGTCCCGGGATGTGGACGGTATCCTCTGCCTTCCGGTGGCGGAGGACGGGGCTTCGCTGGTCCCCGCGGTCCGTACGGGCATGCCGGTGGTGCTGTTCGACCGTCCGGTGACGCTGGCGGGCTGTTCCGCCGTGCTGATCGACAACCGGGCCGCTGCGGCGGAGGCGGCGGACCACCTGATCGCCCGGGGTCACCGGCGCATCGGTCTGCTGTGCGGCGACCGGTACTACTCCCACCGTGAACGCCGGATCGGATTCCGCGCGGCGCTCGCGTCCGCGGGGATCCCGGCGGATCCGGAACTGGAGTGTGTTTCCCCCGCCACCCCGGACGGGGGGTATGCGGGGATGCGGCAGCTGCTGTCTTCGTCGCCGGACATGACCGCGGTGTTCACGACCAACTTCGGACTGACGATCGGCGCCTATCTGGCGCTGCGCGACGAGGGGCTCCTGATTCCCAGGGACCTGTCGATCGTCGGATTCGACAACATGGACATGGCACGCGTGCTCTCCCCGCAGCTGACCGCAATCGCGCAGCCGATGGGGGACATGGCCGCGAGCGCCGCGGAACTGCTGCTGGACGCGCTCGAACGCGGGAGGACGGAGCCGCGGACCGTGATACTAAAGGCAAAACTGTTCCAGGGGGACTCCGTGGCGGTGCTTCGGTGATGAATTGTTTTACCCGAAAAGCGAAACGTTACGGTGCAAACATGCGAAAACTGCATATCTTTACGGCGGAATATGACCGAAAAGGTTTATTGCTGAACTAAGAAGTTGACAACTGTGAATTAACACAAAAAAGAAAAAATCTATTACCGCAAATTCGTTGATTATGATAATCTAGCTATATCGAAACAGCAAAGGGAGGAAAGCAACGGCGGCGCACGGAAAGGAGAGTCGAAGCCCGCCGGGGTAAAAAGAGGTTTCACCATCATCACCTTAGGAGGGTTACGATGAGAAAGCCATTGTCCAGAATCGCCCTGCTGCTGGTCATGACCCTGTTGATCGGAATCGCGGCCGGCTGCGACAACGCCACACCGACGGCCAATCCGACCACCGCCAAACCCACCACTGCCGGCACCACCACCGCCGGTACCACCACGGCCAATGCGGAGTTCCCCAACTTCAACCCGCCCGGGCAGCTCCCGGTGGTCAAGGAGAAGGAAACGCTCCGGCTGGTCGTGACCCAGAGCCCGCACATCCTGAGCTACAAGTACGGTGAGAACAAACTCACCACCTGGCTCCAGGACCGGACCAACGTCGAAATCGAGTTCATCCTGTTCCCCGAGGCGGACGTGGCCGCCAAGATCAACATCGAGCTGTCGACCGGCGGCGACCTCGGCGACGCGGTCCGGATGACCTCCGCGCTGAGCAAGCCCGCGCTCATGACCTTCGGCAGCCAGGGCGCGATCATGGAGCTGAGCGATCTGCTCGACACCTACAGCTACAACATCAAGTCCGACCTGGACAAAAAGACCGGATCGTGGGAGGCCAACACCGCGCCGGACGGCGGGATCTACGCGCTGCCGACCGGTCCCGCGGCCTGGCTGGTGACCAACGCCTACGCGATGCGCCACTGGATCCACAAGGATTTCCTGGCCAAGTACGAGGCCGCGACCGGCAAGGGGATGCCGACGACGACCGACGAGTACTTTGACTACATGGTCTGGTGCCGTGACAACGACCCGAACGGAAACGGTGAGAAGGACGAGATCGGCTGGTCCGGATCGGAACTCCGTACGGTCTGGTACGCCCGCCCGACCGACTTCCTGATGCACGCCTTCACCTGGAACACGTCCAACGGATTCTACCAGCGCGCGGACAAGATCCACGCGAACTTTGTCGAGGACGAGTACCGCGAAGGACTCAAATACCTCAACAAGATGATGGATGAAGGCCTGATGGACGAGAACTACCCGTCCAACGACGAGAACCAGCTCAAGACGCTGGTCGCGCAGAACGACGGGTACACGGTCGCGTCCGGATCCTGGGGCGGCATGCACAACGCCGCGACCGACCACCGGATCCGCAACCTGTACCAGATCGTCGCGCCGCTCAAGGGGCCTGATGGCTTCCAGAACGCGTTCTACAACTACAACGACTACATCGCGAAACCCGGCCCGGTCATCATCCCGGCCAACAGCGAGAAGCCCGAGCTGGCGATGGCCTGGTTCGACAGCTGCTATGACGTGGAAGTCTCGTTCCGCCAGCGTTATGGCGAGAAGGGCGTCGACTGGGACGTCCCCGATCCCTCCGAGCGCGCGGTCGACGGCGGACCCGGCATCTACAAGGACTACCGCGACCAGTGGAACGTCCCGACATATTCCCACTGGTTCACCTCGGGTCCGTCGCTGGCGCGCCCCTACTTCATGGCCACCCCGCAGCCGGAAAAGGACGCGGCCGGAAACGAGATCCACGACCTGGAGAAATCCCTGTACGACGCGACCGCGCTGTACGAGAAGTACGTCACGCCTTGTCCGGTCCCGGATTTCTACTTTGAGGAGGCCAAGGCGGTCAAGGCCAACGAGTACTCCCAGCTGATCACGGACCAGTCGCGCGCGGCCATCACGGAGTTCATCTTCGGAATCCGCGACATCAACGACGACAAGGCCTGGTCGGACTACAAGGCCGAGATGGAGGCAGCCGGGTTGACCGAGTACCTCAAGATGATGCAGGAAGAGTATGACCGCAGCTGGATCGGCACGATGCCGCAGACCTACACCCCGTTCCCGCCCCGCACCTGACGGACGGACACGGAAGACGCACAACACTGGCTTGTGAGAGGCGGCCCCCGCTCCCGTACCGGATGGAGCGGGGGCGCCTTTCACGCCGGAACGGAACAGGAGGCCGCGCCCCCCTGCCGAAGGGACGGGCGGAACGGACAGGAAGAGAGGAATCAGCATGGAACTGCATTACAACGGATACGACCTGGTTTTCGCCGGCGGCGGCGTCGAGGTCCGCAAGGACGGCCGGACGCGGTTCTTCAACCGCCGGCCGCTGTACGCGGGGATCAAGACCGCGGAGGCGACCAGTGAATTTTATGAGGCCCCGTACGCGGAAGTCCTCCCGGACGGGGACGGGATCACGGCGCGCGGGACGCTCGAGTCCCCGGCGGGCACGGTGCTGTCGTTCGAGGACCGGTACACCTCCGAGCCGTCCGGGATCCGGGCGGCTCGCCGGGTGCGGGTGATCCGGACGGGCGGGGACCTCGGGTTTTCCACGAAAATCTCCCTCGTGATGGCCGCTTCGGACCAGGTGCGGGACTACGAGTGCTTCGCCCCGGGCGTGTGGTACCGGCACAACGAGTTCGCGCCCGAAACCGCGTTCGGCAAGGATCCGGACCGGGAGTACTACTGGATTCCCGAGACCGGGTGCGCGCTGCCGCTGTTCGCTGCGCTGCACACCGCGTCCGGGGAGGCCGCCGCGGTCTCGCGGTGGGCGTCCGACGTCACGATGCGCTCTCTCGACCACGAGATGTCCGAAAACCGTGCGGACCCGACGTACACGATCGGCTCGGTCGGGATGAGCCGGCCGCAGCCGGCATCGCTCAACTATACCTATTATGGTTTCGCGGTCCGCCGGGCGTTCCCGGCACAGGTGGATGGACTGTCGATCGACTACGTGTATCCCGGGGGCCGGGGGGAGTCGGGCACGGGCGGACGGTACGCCGGACTGGATTTCCGCGGCCGCCCCGGATCGTTCCAGCGGGTCTGCCACCCGGTGGAGGAGGGATTCGAGCAGAACTACGCGGTCGGGCTGCACTTCGGCCGGTACGAGGGGTTCCAGGGGATGATGCGCGACGTCTGGCGCCGGACCTACGACCGGATGCGGGACCGGCTGTTCGACGTGGACAACGAGGCGCATTTCCACAACTGCCTGCGCCACCTGATGAAGTACACCCGGCGGTACGGCGACTCCTGGGGGCTGCCGTTCGCCTGCCAGCTGCCGGACATGGACGTGAACTGCGTGTCGTTCCAGTTCGGATTCGTGGGACAGCAGCCCGGAATCGGATACCAGCTGCTCCGGTACGGCGTGCGGGAAGGCGTGCCCGAGGCCCGGGAGAAGGGTCTCGGCATCCTGGAGTTCTGGACACGGGCCGCCGCGACCCCGGACGGGCTCCCCCCGATGTGCTACAATCCCGCGCTCAAGGGGTTTGAGCCGTACCCGCACTACACCCGCATGCTCGCGGACGGGGTGGAGGCCATCCTGGACGCCTGGCTCTTCATGGAAAAACGCTGCGAGCCGCGTCCCGCCTGGCTGGCGTTCTGCCGGGGGGCCGCGGACTGGCTGCTGCGCAAGCAGAATCCGGACGGGAGCTTCCACCGTGCGTACGACGCGGACGGGAGCGTCCGCATGGACTCCAAGTCCAACACCCCGAGCGTGATCCGGTTCCTGGTCGCGATGCGCGCGGTGACCGGGGAACCGCGGTACCTCGACGCCGCGCTGCGGGCGGGGGAGTGGTCGCTCGAGCACTGCGCCCGCGAACTGGAGTACCGTGGCGGGACATGCGACAACCGGGACATCCAGGACAAGGAAGCCGGGATCTACGGGATCTTCGGTTTCATGGCGCTGCATGACTGGACCGGCGATCCGAAATGGCTCGCGGGGGCGGTCGGGGCCGCGGACTACACCGAGACCTGGACGTACGCCTGGAACTTCCCGGTCCGGACGCCCTGGCCCCGGCATCCATTCAACCGGTACTCGATCAGCGGCCAGAGCATCATCACGGTCGGAGGCGGAGCGGACGTCTACATGGCGGCCTGTTCGTATACCTACTACCGTCTGTACCTCGCGACGGGAGACGCACACTACCTCGACTTCGCGGAGTTCCTCGACAAGAACACCCGGCAGTCCTGCGACGTGGACGGGAGCA
>JAGOFF010000047.1 GCA_017997315.1 Clostridia bacterium | reverse complement strand
TCGGGCCGGTGGTCTACTTCGCCTTCGGGAGGGGGCAGGAGTGATGGATATCCTTCGTGTGGAAAACCTGTCCATGGAGTTCGGCCGGCGCCGGGTCCTGGACGGTCTGTCGTTCCAGGTTCCGGAACACTCGGTGTTCGGCTTTGTCGGCCCGAACGGAGCGGGCAAGACGACCACCATGAAACTGGTGCTCGGGCTGCTGAAGCCCGTGTCGGGCACCATCACCGCCTGCGGGGACCCGGTGGTCTACGGGCGGTCGAGGACCAGCCGTCGGATCGGATATCTGCCGGATGTCCCTGAGTTCTACGGATACATGACACCGCGGGAGTATCTCGGGCTCTGCGGCCGGATCTCGGGGCTCGACGCCGCGACGGTCCGGGATCGCAGCGCCCGGCTGCTCTCGATGGTGGGGCTTGAAAAGGCGGACAAGCGGATCGGCGGATTCTCGCGGGGCATGAAACAACGGCTCGGGATCGCCCAGGCGCTGCTCCACGAACCGGCGCTGCTGCTGTGCGACGAGCCGACCTCGGCGCTCGATCCGGTCGGCCGGAAAGAGATCCTCGATATCCTCGCGGAGGTCCGGAGCCGCACTACCGTGGTGTTTTCCACGCATGTCCTCTCGGATGTCGAACGGATCTGCGACCATGTCGCGATCCTCAACAACGGCCGGCTCGCGATGAGCGGCGTGCTGTCGGAGATCAAGGAAAAGCACCAGCAGGACGGGTTGCTGGTCGAGTTCGCGGACGAGCGGGACCGGGACCGGCTGGCCGCCGCGGCCCGGATCGCACCGTACCGGACGGCACCCGGGCCGGTGCCGGGCGCACTGATCGTGCACGCACGGGATCTGGACCGCGCGGAGTCCTCGGTGATCGAGGCGCTGGCTGAACTCAGGCTGCTTCCCGTCAAGATGGAGCGGCTGGAGCCCACACTGGAAAACCTGTTTCTGGAGGCGGTCCAATGAGCGCATATCCTGCGTTTGTACGAAAAGAGTTCCTGGAAGCATTGCGGACCTGGCGGCTGCCGGTTCTGGCCGCGGTCTTCGCGCTGATCGGGATGACAAGTCCGGTCATGGCGAAAATCGCACCCGAACTGCTCGGGTCCCTCGTTCCGGAGGGCGTGGAGATCACGCTCGCTGATCCGGCCGCGATCGATTCCTGGGCGCAGTTCCACAAAAACGTGTCCCAGATGGGGCTGATCGTGATGGTCATCCTGTTCTCCGGGACGATGGCGAACGAGTTTCTCCGGGGTACACTGGTCAACCTGCTGTCCAAAGGGCTGTCCCGGCGTGTGGTGATCCTGGCGAAGTTCACCACAGCCGCGACGCTGTGGACCGGCGTCTACGCGCTCTGCCTGGGACTGACCGTCGGGTACACCGCCTGGTTCTGGCCGGGGGACCGGGTATCCGGGGAATGGGTCGCCGCTCTCAGCCTGTGGGGTTTCGGAATCCTGCTGATCGCGTTGATCCTGTTCGGCGGAACGCTGTTCCGGACCTCGTACGGGTGCCTGTTGTTCACGGGCGGCGTGGTCGCCGTGCTCCTGCTGGCGGACCTGTCACCCGCGCTGCGGGATTTCAATCCGATCCGGCTCACATCGGGCTGCACGGCACTGCTCTCGGGAAAAATCCCCGCGTCGGACATGATCGGGCCCGCGATTGCAGCGGTGGTACTGTCGGCCGGCTGCCTGACGGCCGCGGTCGCGGTGTTCAACCGGAAAACGGTCTAGGCGCCGGACGGACGGCGGTCGAACAGCCGGTGGTCCAGCCGGCGCAGCATGGACACGCAGACAGGCTGGAAATGCTTGAGCCAGAACCGTGCGGCCTCGGGATTCCCGGCTTCGAAATCCACCGAGCACCGGAGCATCCCGGCATCGGCCGCCCATGCCATGACCGTCGAAAGGAGCGCCTTGGCCACGCCCGCGGCGCGTTCCCCGGGATCCACATACGCGCCGTTGACCGCGAACGACCGATCCCCGCGCACCACCCATGCCGCTCCGTGCTCCACGGGCGCGCACTTTATGAATCCGACCGCCCGGTCGCCTTTCCAGGCGATCCAGGCATGGTGTCCGGGCCCTTCGACCCAGGAGGCGACCTCTTCGGGAGTCTCGATTCCGTCGTAGAACTTGAACGAAGGCGCACCGGCGAGATGCCGGTTCAGTCCCGCCGCCAGCGGCAGCAGCGCGGGGACGTCTCCGGGCCGCGCCGGGAGGATGCGGATGCCCGTGGGGATCACCGCCCCGATCGGTTCGACCCGACGGACCGCGTCGATGCACAGGAATCCGAACCCGTTCCAGGAGTACGCCTCCCGTACGGAATCGTCCGCATGGAGCAGATTGACCACATGGACCGCGCATCCGAGGTCGGCCCAGCGCTGTCCGGCCGCCTGGTACATCTGGCTGCAGGCGTCGAACGCGACTCCGGGAGCCGCGGCAAACGCCCACTCCGGCACATAGCCGCCCCGATGCGCCCCGAAAAACCCCTCGATCACCTCCCCTGCCAGATAGCCGACCAGTCGGGCGTTGTCGGTCAGGACGAGTCCTCCCGAGCGGCTGCACCGGTCCGCCAGCATCTCCCGGACCACGTCCGGTCCGATGTGCCGGATCTCCAATGCCGGCGTCCGGGCGGCCTGGCGGGCGAGGCCGTCCATGAACAGGGATACGCAGCCGTCCAGATGGCGTGGTTCAAGTTCCGACAGTCTCATGAGGGGCTCCTTCCGTCGGGGTGTCAAACCAAAAGTAACTCCGCTCCGCGGTGCGCCGGTCCAGCCGGCCTCCGTTGGCGCGCGCGACCCGGAGGGAGGGGAGGTTCATGTTGTTGATGGTCACGAGGACGCGATCGAGACCCTGGCGGCCGGCCTCCACGAGCATGAGCCGCAAAAGGGCGCGTCCGTAGCCCTTGTTTCTTTCCGTGGGCCGGATGCCGTACCCGATGTTGCCGCCCTCGATGCGGAGCGCATCGGTCAGCGCGTGCCGGAGTTTCGCGCTGCCGACCGGGCGGTCGCCGTCATACAGCCAGTAGATGGTCTGGCGTACAAATCCGGTGGGCAGATCGATCCCGCGAGCAATCTCTTCATGGCGCAGCACCCAGGCCGCGTACCCCTCGCGGGTGAGTCCGAAGGCGCCGTTCAGGAAACCGTTCTCCTCGGCCGGACACTCCTGAGCCATATCGTACAGCGCGTCGTCATGGCTGTCGGATCGCCGGAGAGGCCGCAGGGTCAGGTTCATCCGGGTGCATCCTCCGTCCTTCGTCTGATTCCGTTATAACGTTTCCAGGCGGAAAAAGGAAGAAACGGACGCAAATTTCCGGGAGACATGAAGAAACGATGAACATTCCCGGGTTTTCGACGATAAATATAAAGAACAGGAGGAGAGACGTGCAGAAAGAACCATCCTTGATCCGCAGGACGGCGGATGGAATCCGGAAGCGGAACACGGCGTATGCGGCAGTCTGGCATGTGTGCGCACTCTCCAACATCCGTCGGATCCGGTTGGCCGCGGCCATCGCGGTCCCGCTGGAGTCGCTCCTGCTCATCCTGCTTGCCATCGCCCGGCTGGTTGGCCGGTTCCCGGCGGGATGGACCCTGGGGGCGCTTTGGTACCATACCGGGCTGCTGGCCGTCATGACGCTGTTTCTGTTCGCTTCCTGCCGCATGCGCGGTCGCAGGCGGTACGGACCGGGTGTCGAATCGCTGACCGTGCTGTTCGCCGTCACAATGCAGCTGACCGGGATCGCGTTGTCCATCCTGGCCCGCGAGTCGGACGACGGAGTGATCGCATACCTTCTCACCAGCATCATCACCGGGATCGTACTGTTGATCCGCCCGTTCTCCGCGCTGGCGATGCATCTGCTCACCTATATCGCGTTTGCCGCGGCGACCGCGCTTGGCGGGGCCGGATACTCCCCCGTGCTCAGCTGCCAGCTGAACGGGCTGTTCGGTGCCGGGATCGGCGCGTTCCTGTCGATTCTCATGTGGAATTATCACTATGTGAACCTGCGCCAGAAAGAGCGGATCGAGGTCCAGCGTCGGGAACTGGAACGCAAGAACCGCGAGCTCGAGCAGATGGCGTTCTTTGACTGGCTGACCGGGCTGCCGAACCGTCGCTTCTTTGACCGCCATGTCATAGAGAACGCGTCCGGCGGACCGGCTTCCGGTTCGGATGACTGCCTGATCCTGATCGATATCGATCACTTCAAGCGGATCAACGACACGTTCGGGCATCCGGCAGGGGACGAGGTGCTTCGCAAGGTCGCATACCAGCTTGCCGCGGGCCTCCGGCGGACCGACCTGATCTCGCGGCTGGGCGGCGAGGAGTTCCTGCTGCTGCTTCATGAAACCCCGGTCGAGACCGGTATCCTCGTGGCGGAGAAACTGCGGAAGAGCATCGCGGACATGCGGGTCCGCGTGGACAGGCAGGAGATCCGGCTGACCGCGAGTTTCGGGGTCTCCCCGCTGCACCGCCAGCCCGGCGGGATCGGGAAAAACTACTATGCCGCCGCGGACGAGGCTCTGTACCGTGCCAAGGAGAACGGCCGGAACCGGGTCGAGTTCCACGAGGCCGTGTAATAATGTCACTTACCGGGCGCACCGGTCCGCATATACTGTATGCATCAGTACCGCCGCGCGGACGGCGATCTACGGAGGTGCCCCATGCTCGAGGAAACCATGCTGCAGAAAAAGGTCTGGGCCGTCGTAGGCGCCAACCGCAACCCCGAGAAGTACGGGAACAGGATCTATAAAAAACTCAAAGACAAGGGATACGAAGTCTATGCGGTCAATCCCGGATACGACACGGTCGAGGGCGACCCCTGCTATCCCTCCCTCTCAGCGCTTCCGGTTGTGCCGGAGGTCGTCAACTTCGTCATACCGCCCGAACGTGTGATCGGTGTGCTCGATGAGGCGTCCCGTCTCGGGATCCGCTACCTGTGGCTGCAGCCCGGCACCCATGACGACGCGGTCATGGCAAAAATCGCGGAGCTGGGACTGGAAGCGGTCCAGGCCTGCGTACTGGTGGCCACCCGATAGTGTAAAACGTACCTGTTCTGGCAGGATCACGCGGAAAACCCGTGGAATCGTTCGATTTCGCGGGTTTTCACATCTTTTTTCTTGACAAGATTTACCACTCGCGGTTACATTCGTACGGATTCTCCCCTCAAGAATCCGCTTCACTCCGCCGATATCAGTTGCATCCTGTGAATCCGGTTCGACATGCCCGCCGCCACCGGCCGGAACGGAAGGCTCGATGAGTCAATCAGGAATGGATGACCAATGAATCTCAAGGCCTACCGTATCTCTGAAGGGATCCTCGGGCTGATGATGGCCGGATATGCGCTGGCCGTCCTTGCGCATGCGGATCTGGCCGCCAATCTCCTCTCTCCGTTCATCATCGGGAGCATTGGGATCTTTCTGGCCCATTTTGCACGGAAAGCCGAGCGCGCGAATTTCGCGCTGTTCCTCCTCGCGGGATATTTCCTCAGCTGGGCTGCGGCAGACGTGTTGTGGGCGGTGTATGAGCATATGCTCGGGATCGATCCGAACGGGCTCGACCTGTTCCTGTACCTGTATATCGTCCCCAACCTGTTTCTGGCGGTGACCTGCGCCGCGTTCCTGCTGACCCAGGTCCGGATCGTCAACCGGATGCAGTTCCTCCTCGACCTGGTGGTGACGGTCCTGGTTGCCGTCAGCTTTATCTGGATTCTGTTCTACCAGGGTTCGGCCGCGGAATTCTCGATCATGACGCCTCTTTATTTCTCGACTTTCCTGTATGTCGTTACGGACGCCATTGCAATCAGCAGTCTCTTCCTGTGGTTCATCCTGGTCCGGGTGCGCGGGGTTCCGCTTCCGGTCTGGATCGCCGCGGGCGGGCTGCTGCTTTATGCCGCGGTCGACATGGGGTATGTGTACCAGGAGTACAACGGGATATATATTCCAAACTCCCTGATCGACATCGGATACATCCTGTCCTTCGTCGTCGTCGCCCAGGGGATGCTGCTCGCGGCGCGGCAATTGTTCCTGGTTGCAGAGCGGCGGACAGGTGCGTCCGCATCCGGATCCGTTCTTTGGGGCGGCAGACTGCGCGATCTGCCGGAAGCGGTCCTGACGGTCGAACAGACCCGCGGCTTTGGCAGCGCCAAGGCGATTCTCCTGATCTTTGCGCCGCTTCTGATCGGCTTCATCCAAGGCATTGACGTCCGCGTAATGGTTTACATGATCAGCCTGGTGCTTGTGCACCAGATCATTTCCGCGTTTCTGCAGAACATCGCGCACAAGCGCGTGCTGCTTCAGCAGGAGAAACGGACCAATGAGCTGCTGGAGGAACGCATCGGGCAGCGGACCCGGGAACTGCGCGAGGCCAACGCCCGGCTCGACCAGCTCTCCCGCACCGACGCAATCACGGGATTGAACAACCGCCGCCATTTTCTCGAGACCCTGGACGCGATGCTGGGTGCAGCGGCGGAAAAGGAATGCGTCGCGGTTTTTTTCATGGATCTGGACCGCTTCAAGGCGGTCAACGACTCCTACGGACACGATGTGGGCGACCGGCTCCTGGTCGAGGTGGGCCGCCGGCTGGCAGGCGTGAACATCCCGGATTCGGTGATCGCACGGCTGGGAGGGGACGAGTTCGTCCTCGCGGTCAGGGGCGAGTACGAGCGCGACCAGTTCGAGCCGATGGCATGGCAGCTGCTTTCGCTGTTCCAGTCCCCCATCAAGGTGGACCCGCACCAGTTCCGGGTGTCCCTGTCGATCGGCATTACGATCTATCCGCTGGATTGCGCGGAACGCGACGCCATGATGCGCAATGCGGACATCGCGATGTATCAGGCCAAGGAATCCGGACTCAACCAGTATGTCTTCTTCAGCCGGCTCCTCAATAAAAACGTCCACCGGGAGAACGAACTGGAACTGTTGCTCCGCAAAGCCAGCCTCCTCGAGGAGTTCTCCCTGCAATATCAGCCGCAGTTCTCTTTGAAGGACGGTTCGCTGGTCGGCGCGGAAGCACTGCTGCGCTGGAACAGCCCCGAGATCGGGCCGGTGTCCCCCGGAGAGTTCATCCCGATCGCGGAGAGCAACGGGCTGATCGTACCGCTCGGGGAGTGGGTGCTCCGGCGGACGATGCGCCAGGCGGCCGAGTGGAACGCCCGTTCGCCGCTCCCGTTGCGGCTCGGGGTCAACCTGTCCCCGCGCCAGCTCGTGCATCCCGGATTCGACCGGACGCTGCAGAGGGTCATCGAGGTGACCGGCGCGGATCCGCACTGGCTGGATCTCGAGATCACCGAGCACTCCGCGATGCAGTACGAGGGACACCACCGCGAACTGTTCCAGAAAATCGCCGGAACGGGCGCGACCTTTTCGATCGACGACTTCGGCACCGGGTACTCGTCTCTCAGCTATCTGGAGCAGTATCCCATCCACCGGTTGAAAATCGCACGGGAGCTGATCGAAAAGATCACGACCGACGAAGGATCCTACCAGATCGTCAAGGCCATCATCGCGCTCGCGGACGCCATGGATATCGTGACGATCGCCGAGGGGGTCGAGACGGAAGAGCAGCGCGGCCGGCTGATCGAGCTTGGCTGCGGCCAGGTGCAGGGTTTCCTGTATGCCCGCCCGATGCCCGCGGACGAATTCGAGAAGCGTTTTCTGACGCTTCCCGCCGGCGCCGCGCCCGCCGCGGACCGGGACGGCCCGTCCGTGTCCGCCCGCTTTGCGCGTTCATGAGCGGGCTGCGGCACCCGTACCAGACACGGCAGCACATGCTGTCCGGCGAATACGAGATCTACCGGTACGCGGACACCGGGATGAGCGGCGTCAGCCTGCACCATCATGACTTCTACGAGTGCTACCTGTTTCTTTCCGGATGCGTCACCTATATCATCGAAGGCCGGTCCTACGACCTGCAGCCGGGCGACATCATCCTGATCAACTCCCGCGAGCTGCACCAGGCGGTCATCCGCGATCCGTCGGTCCCGTATGAGCGCATCGTGCTCTGGCTGGACCGGACGTTCCTGCGGCAGTTGTCCACGCAGCAGACGGATCTCGGACGGTGTTTCGAGACCCCGGGCCGCGGCAACATCCTGCGCGTCGACCGGGATACCTGCCGGCATATCCGCTCGCTCCTCGACCGGCTGGTCGCTCTCGAGGACTACGGGGGATTCGGGCACGACCTGCTGGACAAGGCGCATCTGATCGAGCTGCTGGTCCTCCTGAACGTGCATTGTCCGGTACCGGTGCCGGATGCCGTCGCGGAGCCGCTTGCCGAGCGCTCCCTGATCGACAGCGTGATCGGGTACATCAATGAGAATTATGACGGCGACCTGTCCCTGGATCATCTCGCAGACGTGTTCTTCATCAGCAAGTACCATCTCGCACGCGAGTTCCGGCGCCGCACCGGCACCACGCCGCACCGGTACGTCGTCCAGAAGAAGCTGATCGAGGCCAAGGAGCGCCTGCTGATGGGGATGCCGGTCGTGGAGGTCTACCGCCGCTGCGGCTTTGGGGACTATTCCAACTTCTTCCGCGCGTTCCGAAAAGAATACGGGATGACCCCCCGGGAGTTCTGTGCGGCGATGGGGGCCGACACCGAAGATTGACACGCAGCCCAAAGAGAATAGGATGAAATTGTCGGATCCCTCCGCGCCTGCGTCAGATGGGTACCCATTGTGCATCCGCGTGCGCACTTGTGTGTGAAAGGGGCTGTCCGTATGGGAAAAATCCGCACTGTCTGTCTTGTTGCGCTGATCCTGCTGGGCATCACACTGGCGGCCGCTCTCCGCGGCGAAGCGGCGCGCCCGGTCGGCGGGCTGACCACCGGTCCCTGGCTGACGCTCGTCACGGTGTCTCCAACCCCCGGCTTCTCGATTATCAATCCTACGTTTTCTGTCGTGTTTCCGACCGGATTCACCTTTGCGACCACAACACCCACGGCCGCCGTTCCGACGACCGCAACCGCCTCTCCGACGACGGCTCCGGCAGACACGACGACAGCGACAACCGCGGAGCCGACTGCAACCACGGCGACGGCCGCGGAATCGACGACCGCAACCGCAGCCGCCACGACCGCGGCTCCGGCCGCCACGACCACCGCCGCAGCGGTCACTTCCGCCACGACGGTCACGATCCTCGCGACGACAACGGACGGGGAGAGCGGCTCCGGCGGTCCGGGCAAGTGGATCACGATCGCTGCGACGGCATTGGGTGCAGGCGCGATCGCGGTCGGCACATGGGGGATCACCTCGGTGGTCCTGAAGAACAAGAAGAAAACGTAGAGCGGGCAGGAACCCTTCTTTCGCAGTATCCGGTTCATGGCAAGTGCACAGCGCCATGAACCGGATAGATCGTATGCGCACAATCGAGAGATCGAGATTTACGTAGAAAATGCTCCAAATAGAAAGAAATACACGTAAATGTCGATGAAAATTCGAATATTTCGAGAAAATCTCGTTTCCACTGACAAATTCCGTTATAATCCAGAGTGAGGTGATGAGTATGCTTCTTCAGTTTCGAGCAAGCAATTTCATGTCGTTCAAGGAGGATGTTGTCCTGGATCTTCGCGCTTCTTCACTGCACGAATTGTCTGCGCATGTCACGGAGAAAGGGGATCACCGGATTCTCAAGACACTCGCGATCTACGGCGCGAATGCCAGCGGGAAGTCGTGCCTGATCAAGGCGCTGTTTACATATGAGCAATTTATACACAACCAAATGTTCCAGGACGGATTGAACATGTATGAAGACATCGACCTCTTCCTTAACCGGAAGTTGCGGCTCGCCATTGAGCCTTTTGCGCTTGAGTCCGGAAACAACCGGCGCATTGAGTTGGAAATGGCGTTCTTCCATGCTGATAAAGTGTTTCAATATGGATTCGCCCTGTGTGATAAAAACATCGTCAGCGAGTGGCTCCTGATCGAAAAAAAGAAAATCTTCGAAAGAGAAGGAAACACCGTCAAAGCTTCCCGCAGCATGCCAAGAAAAGAGGATGTTCCGGCTGACCGGCTGTATCTGTCGGTTCTGGACTACTTCTCAACCGGTACGATGAAGAAAATGGTGGATGAGATCAAAGACTACTTCAAAAACCATTTTCATGTTTACTTCTTTTTGACGCTGGATACCGGCGTCAAAGGTGTGGACTTCTTCATGGATGAGCATCGGATGATCATGGCGGACGATCTTCTGCGCGCGAAGGTCGCACAATATATCCGCGACATTGATACCGGCATCACCGATCTTGTAGTGGATACGATTTCCTCCACATCAAAAGAAACCGGGGAGACGACCACCAAGAAAGTCCTGCGGACCGTGCATACATCTTATGATGAGGCAGGAAATGAAGCCGGCCAGGTGCTCTTTGACATCGAGAGGGAATCATCGGGAACCATCCGGTTCATATCCTACATCCTCCAGGCGATTCAACTGCTGGACAAGGGGGGTGTATTCATCATTGACGAGCTGGCATCCCGTTTTCACCCGTTGCTGAGCCGCTTTTTCATCGATCTGTTTCAACAGGCGAAGAACAAGGACGCTCAGCTGATCTTCACCACACACGATGCTTCGCTGCTTCACAAGGACCAGTTCAGGCGGGACGAGATCGCTTTTATTGACAAGAACGGGAAAGGCGAGTCCAGGCTGTTTACACTGGCCGACCTGAAAGTCCGATCCGACGCGTCCTTCAGCAAAGATTACCTGAACGGAAAGTACGGTGCGATTCCGATTATCCGCGAAGAGTTGAACGAGTACCGGGCTGATGGCTAGACTCGATCTCACAAAACCGAGATCGATCGATACAGTGGATCTGCATCTTGGCAGGGTGTTGTTGTTCTGCGAAGGTCTGACCGAATGCAACTACTTCAATCACTTCTCGGTGATCATCCGAAATGCAGGAAACAAATTCGCTTCCATTGAGTTGGTGTGTGTTCCGGCAAACGGCAACGCTCGGGCGGTCTTGGATTATGCGGAGACGTACTTGTCCCATCCGGACCATATCATCCGATATCGCGAATTTGAAACGTTCCTGGTATTCGATTGTGACTCTCCCACGGACATCGAGTCGGTGCTGGAACAGGCATTGCGGGATAACAAGTATGGTCTTCTGCTGACGAACAAGTCTTTTGAGACGTGGCTGCTGATGCATTTCGAGCATCCGCAACCGGGCGGGAGTCCATCCAACCGGACAATACGGACTGCATTGGCGCGGAACCTGGACAGACGGTCGTTTGGAAAACGGGAGAAATCGAGTCCCGGACTGATACGCAAAATCATCGGCGATGGCTCGTCGGTTCATTTTGCGATCGAGAACGCCGAGAGGCTCCGGGAGTCATACTTCCCGGACGGTGAGAACATGGACCGGCTGACTGCAGAAATCAGGGAAACGGATCCCTATACGCGGGTGGACATCCTGATGAAACGTATTCTCGTTGAGATGCGCCGGTGTGCCCGGCCGCCGGTCACCCGAACCGGAGGCTGATGTCCATCGCGCGCACCGAATGGGTCAACGCGCCGATCGAGATGAGGTCCACCCCGGTCGCCGCGACCTCGCGCAGATCCTTGTCACCCATGTTTCCCGACGCTTCGGTAAGCGCGCGGCCCGCGACCCGCGCGACCGCCTCGGCCATGCGCGCGTTGTCCATGTTGTCGAGCAGCAGGATGTCCGCGCCGGCGGCGAGCGCCTCGTCCACCTGCTCCAGTGTCTCGACCTCGACTTCGATCCGCAGGGTGTGGGGGGCGTAGGCACGGACCGCGGCGACCGCGGCGGTGATTCCGCCCGCCGCGACGATGTGGTTGTCCTTGATCAGTACGCCGTCCGACAGGTTGAGCCGATGATTCGTGCCGCCCCCGGCGCGTACCGCGTACTTTTCGAGCACGCGGAGTCCGGGGGTGGTCTTGCGGGTATCAACGATGCGCGCATGCGTCCCGCGGACCATCGCGGCAGCCGCGGCGGTCCGGGTGGCGATGCCGGACAGGTGCTGGAGGAAGTTGAGTGCGACCCGCTCCCCCGACAGGATCGGGGCGGCCGGGCCTTCGATCTCGGCGAGGACGTCGCCCCGACGGACCGCGGCCCCCTCCGGCACCCGCAGACGCATGACGATGGGGGCGTCTTCGCCGCACAGCCGCTCGACGTGATGGAACACCCGTTTCGCCACCTCGAGCCCGCACACGATCCCGTCTTCTTTGGCGATGAACCGTCCGCGGCAGGTCCGCCCGGCCATCACGACACCCGCGGTGGTCACGTCTCCGGAGCCCAGGTCCTCCTGCAGGGCGATGAGCAGGATCGGGTCGATGGTCATCCAGTTCATGCGGCTATCCCTCCTGGTGGTTCATGAGTCCGGTGAGTTCGGCCGGATCCTCCGGATCCGGTTCACGGAAATGTGCGCCGGCGCTTGCGCGGCGTTCCAGCGCGGCGGACAGCACCGCTCCCGAGACCGTCGCCATGTCCAGGAGTTCAATGTGGTCCAGTGTGGACATTGCGGCGTTTTCGAGGGTATCGGCCATGTCCCGGACAAATCCGAGGGTGTCGGCCATGTCCCGGGTGCGGCGTACGATTCCTGCATTGCGCATCATGCGGTGGCGCAGCAGCCAGCGCAGCTCGGGCAGGTCGGCGGTTCCGACGGGCAGGGCGGGGCGGGACTCGGGGATGACCGTCTGGCGGGCTTTCCGTTCGGATCCCCCGATGGACTGGGCGCACCGGCGTCCGAACACCAGGCACTCGAGCAGCGAGTTGCTCGCCAGCCGGTTGGCGCCGTGCACCCCGGTGCAGGCGGTCTCACCGACCGCGTACAGCCCGGGTACGCTGCTCATCGAGTCCAGTCCGGTGTGGATTCCGCCCATCATGTAGTGC
>JAGOFF010000046.1 GCA_017997315.1 Clostridia bacterium | reverse complement strand
GGCTGCAGCCGATCGGGGTGGCCACGCCGGAGGAGGCGCGCGAGGCGGTGCGCCGGCTGGTCGACGGCGGGGCGGACCACATCAAGATCCCCTACGACGAAGGATACGACGAAGCCACCCGGGCGCTTCCGATGCTGGAACCCGCCACGATCGCCGCGATCTGCGACGAGGCGCACCGGCTCGGCCGCACGGTGTCGACGCACGTCGCCCGGGCTGCCCGGCTGCGAACGCTGGTGGAATGCGGCGTCGACGAGGCCGGACACACCTGCATGGACCCGATTCCGGACGACCTGATCGCGCGGATGGTCGCGGATGGAATCGCGATGACCCCGACGCTGTCAATGTACGCGATGTTCACGGAACGGACCGGGCTCCCGCTGCTGGACGCCGCACTGGACAACACCCGAAGGTTTGCGCAGGCCGGCGGCGTCATCGGGCTGGGCAACGACTACCTGGGCGAGGATCCGCCCTGGGCTCCGGTCGGGATGCCGATCCTCGAGATGGAGCTGCTGCTCCGCGCCGGGCTGGACATGCCCGCGGTGGTCCGCGCGGCGACCGTCGGGGGTGCGGCCATCCTCGGCCGAACGGATCTCGGACGGATCGTACCGGGGTGCCGTGCGGACCTCATCGCACTCGACACGGACCCATACGCCGGCCCGCACGCGTTTGCAGCCATGAAACTCGTGGTCAAGGACGGCATCATTCAATCCCTGTGAACGGGACTCAGGACCGGAAACAACCATGCAAGGAGGGCTTCGGATATGCAGGATGACGCGATGCTCGCACGGATCATGGAGCGCCGGGAGATGATGAAAGGGGAGACCGCGCTGGACGAGGGCGGCATCAGCGACCAGTCGGCCGGTGTGCCGCAGCCTCCGCTCGCGAATCCGTTCTCCGGGGAGTCGTCGATCCCGCTGACCCGGGACTTCCGGCAGGTGGTGCGCGATATTCCATTTACGGAACTGATCGATGGACGGGTGAGCCGCCGACGGTTCTCGGACCGTCCGCTGACGCTGGACGAGCTGGCTTTTCTGCTTTGGGCGACCCAGGGGGTCAAGCGCGTGATCGGGAAGAGCAATCACGCAAGCCTGCGCACCGTGCCTTCCGCGGGCGCGCGCCATGGGCTGGAGACCTACCTGCTCGTGTTCCGCGTCGAGGGGCTGGCACCCGGACTCTATCACTACCTTGCGCTCGAGCATCGGCTGGAGTTTCTCCGGCCGGTGGAGAACGCGGAGGACCGCATCACCGAGGCCAGCTGCGGACAGCCGTTCCTTGCGGCCGCCGCGGTCGACTTCCTCTGGACCGCGGTTCCGTACCGCAGCGAGTGGCGATACACGGACCAGGCGCAGAAGTACCTGCTGCTCGACGCCGGACACGTGTGCCAGAACCTCTACCTGGCCTGCGAGGCGATCGGGTGCGGGACCTGTGCGATCGGGGCGTACGACCAGGCCCTGATGGACGGGCTGGTCGGATTGGCGGGCGGCCCTTCCTGCGACGAGAAGGACGAGTTTGTGGTGTACGCCGCACCGGTGGGCCGGCCGGAATGAGCACGCTCCGCCGGGCGGGATTGTCCGGATCGCGACAGGCGCCCCTTCGGGGGCGCTTTTCGCTGTCCCGCATGTGTACAATGAAAACGGACAGAGGACCGGATACATCCGAAACACGGGAGGTGCCGTATGCACAAGGAAATCACTCTGCCGTCCCTCCGCCGTTTCAACCTGTTCATGGGATTCCTGCACCTGATCCAAGGCGGGCTGATGCTCGGGTTCAGCCTCGGAATCGACATGATCTCCGCATTCCGGCCGCCGCTCCGGACCTATTTCCTCACCTTCGACCGGACCGCGATGCGGTTGGTGACCGATCCGCGCGGGGCGGGTAGCCTGCCGTTCGGGGTGCTGGTCGCGTGTTTCCTGCTGCTCTCGGCGCTCGCACATTTCCTCATCGTGATGCCCGGGATGAACCGGATCTACAACCGCTCGATCGAGAACGGCATCAATCCGTTCCGGTGGTACGAATACGCGTTGAGTTCCTCGATCATGATCGTGCTGATCGCCTCGGTTTTCGGAGTGTACGCGGTGGATACGCTCATCGCGGTATTCCTGCTCAACGCCTGCATGAACATGTTCGGGCTGCTGATGGAGCAGATGAACCAGGGTCGGGGAAAAGGGGAGACATGCTGGGGCCCGTTCGTGTTCGGTTGTCTGGCCGGCCTCGGACCATGGGCGATCGTCGCACTCAGCGCCTTCGGGAACTCAGACCTTGGCGAGGTGCCCTGGTTCGTATTCGCCATCACGTTCTCCTACTTCTTCTTCTTCAACCTGTTCCCGGTCAACATGGTGCTCCAGTACAAACGGATCGGGCGCTGGGCGGACTACCGGTACGGGGAGCGCGGGTACATCATTCTGAGCCTGGTCGCCAAGTCCGTGCTCGCCTGGCTGGTGTTCGCGGGAGTCATGCAGCCTTGAGCGTGACGGTGCCGCTCCCGGGAGGCCGGACCGCGCAGCTCCGGGAAGAACACGACTTCGCGTTCCTCGGCGGGATCGGAACGGTATTCCAGGTGTTCGACCGGAATGATTCCGGAAACATCAGCTTCGGTTTGGAGTCTCCGGACGGCCGCCGGTGGTTCGTGAAGTACGCCGGTGCGCGGACACTCCGTTTCGACGGCGACCCACAGGAGGCGGTGGACGCGCTCCGGACGGCGTCGCAGGTCTATGACGATCTGCGCCATCCCGCGCTGGTCCGGCTGGTCCGGCACGAAACGGTCGGCCGGGGGTATCTGGCGGTGTTCGAGTGGACACCCGGGGAGTGCCTGCACGCATATTGGGATTTCGACCGGATACCCAAGTACACCCATCCGGATTCCCCGACCGTGCGGTTCCGCGCGCTCGATCCCGCCCGGAAAAACGCCGCGCTGGACACGGTGTTCGAGTTCCACCGGCACGTGGCGGCCGCAGGGTATGTCGCGGTCGATTTCTACGACGGAAGCGTGTTGTACGACTTTGACACCGGCCGGACGACGCTCTGCGACATCGACTACTATCGAAAGGCGCCGGCGGTGAACGACCGGGGACGCATGCCCGGTTCCTCGCGGTTCCTGTCCCCCGAGGAGACGACCCTCGGCGCGGCGCTGGACGAGATCACCAACGTGTATGCGATGGGGGCGTTCGCGTTCGAAGCATACGGAGACAACCATGACCGGAGCCTGGAGACGT
This sequence comes from Clostridia bacterium, assembly GCA_017997315.1. Taxonomy (GTDB): domain Bacteria; phylum Bacillota; class Clostridia; order Saccharofermentanales; family UBA5734; genus JAAYKS01. Next base: position 9,617 of record JAGOFF010000046.1, on the reverse strand, counting down.
GGATCGGCCCGGCTGCGGCATATAGGGTCGCGGCGCGCGCGGTTGCGTCCCGTCGGGAGGATCGGTACCCGTCGATCGGGGCGTTCATGCGGGACTGGAGCGCGGCGTTCGATGTCTGAAGCGCATAGCCGGCTGCGGGGGATCCTGTTCCATCTCGTCCAGTGGACCTGGGGACTGCCGGTCAATCTGGTGGGGGGCCTCGGCTGGGCGTACTTCCGCCTGCGCGGCTGCCCGGGCGGGAGGTTCCGGCAGGCGCGGTTCATTTACGTGCCCACCCGTCTGGGCGGCGGACTGTCGATCGGGATGTTCCTGTTTTTCCCGGACCGGATCCGGACGGACAGACCAGAAGGCGGAGCCGGTGCCGAGCTGCTCGCCCACGAATACGGACACACCCTGCAGGTCCTGCGCCTGGGGCCTTTCTACTGGCTGGCGATCGGGCTGCCCTCGCTGCTGTGGTATGCACTCCCTGCATGCGAACGCTGGCGTGTGAAGCACGGCCGTCCGTACCGCTCGCTGTACACCGAATCCTGGGCCGACCGGCTGGGTTCCTACGCGGATCAACGGACCGTACGGCGGAGATACCGGTATACTGGCAGGGAAGGGTCCCCGCTCCCGGAACTCCGCAGACGGAGCGGCGGCAGGATCCTCCCGCGAGACACCCGGATCTGCGGAGAGAAGGACGGCACCGCGCGCATGAAACGGAAGTACACGATTCTTCTGGTGGTCGTACTCCTGCTGGCCGGGATGGTCGCTGCCGGGTACATCATCAAGGGGAGGCTCGAGAAAAACCTGAAATCGCTCGCTTCGCTGGCGATCACGGATCCGGACCTGTCCCGGGTGCCCGACGGGGAGTACACCGGTTCCTATGCCGCGTTCCCGGTCTCCGCGGAAGTGCGGGTGGCCGTGGCGAACGGAAAAATCACCGGCATCACGCTGGTCAAGCACGTCACCGGACAGGGGCAACCCGCGGAAGTGCTGCCCGATCGGGTGGTCGAGGAACAGACGCTCCAGGTGGATGCGGTCGCCGGGGCGACCTACAGCAGCAAAGTCATCCTCAAGGCGATCGAGCGGGCCCTGGCTGGGGCGGCGCCGTGACATCGACTGGAGACGCCGGAACCGCGCGGGGGATTCCCGCGAAGACCATTCTGTCCGGTTACCATGACGGATGGTTCGGCTCCAACTACAACATGAACATCTACAAAGGCTGCAGCCACGGCTGCATCTACTGCGACTCCCGCAGCGAGTGCTATCGGGTCGAGGATTTCGACACCGTCCGGGCCAAGGAAGACGCGCTTGCGGTGATCGAGCGCGACCTGCGCTCCAAACGCCGCAAGGGCGTCGTGATCACCGGCTCGATGAGCGATCCCTACAATCCGCTCGAGGGCTCCCTGCGTCTGACACGCGGCGCATTGGAGCTCATCGACCGGCACCGGTTCGGGATCGTGGCCGACACCAAGTCCGACCGGGTCGTCCGGGACATCGACGTGCTTTCTTCCATCCGCACGCACTCCCCGGCGGTGGTCAATTTTACAGTCACCGCCGCGGACGATGCGCTGTGCCGCCTCATCGAGCCGAACGTCTGCCCGACGTCCGCACGGTTCGCCGCGATGAAGCGCCTGACCGACGCCGGGATCCGATGCGGCATCCTGCTCATGCCGATCCTGCCGTTCATCACGGACAGCGTGGAGAACATCCTATCGATCGTGCGTACCGCGCACGCGAACGGCGCGTCGCACATCTATCGGGCATTCGGGGTCACGCTCCGCCAGAATCAGCGGGAGTACTTTCTCGACCGGCTGTCGGAGCGGTTTCCGGGGCTGCGGCCGAGGTATGCGCGGGAGTTCGGGCAGACGTATGCATGCGTCTCCCCCTCGGAACCGGAACTCCAGCGCGCGTTCCGGAGCGAGTGCGACCGGTTGGGGCTGCTGTACCGCATGCGGGAGATCTCGGAGGCCGTCCGGGGGACGTACTACGAGGATCGGCAGACCCGTCTGTTCTGACGAGTCTGCCGTCAATCCTTCCGGAAGACCGAAACCCGCAGGATCCCGTCCTCGTAAGTGACGTCCGCTTCGTCCACCATCGCACCCAGCAGATAGCGGTGCTCTTTGCCGGAAGCCATGTCGAGCAGCTGCAGGTAGTACTCCTCCATCTCGGGTTGCGCCGCGTCGGACAACGCACGCCGGAACTCCTCGAAGTCCGGCGGCCGTTCCGGCGCATGCCCCTGGACTTCGATCCGGACGCCATCGGGCGTGGGTTCCCAGTGGATCGCCATGTCCGTCAGTCCTTGATCGATGAAATAGCCGAGGATCTCGGCGAGAATGCGTTTCGCTTTCCGCTCCGGACGGCTCATGACGTTCGTTTCCCCTTTTTTCTGTTTTCGGCGATTTCACGCAATCCGTCGATGATCGGGACCAGCGCGGCGGCGATGAATCCTCCGGAAAACCCGTTGTTGTAGAGGTTCATTCCCGCGTGCAGATAGCTGATGTTCATGACCATGGCGGTGTGCAGCATACCCGCGACGACCCCCGCAACCGGCCCGTAGTATCCGCTGACCGGCGCCAGCGTGGTGCCGAAGAGAGCGGCGAGGAGCATGACGGGGGAGTGGAGGTCGTACCGGTTCACCAGCCCCATCAGGAACACCCCGGCAAAAATCGGGAGCACATTGCGCAGGTGCTTCCCGAACGCCCCGAACCCGACGACTGTCAGGATCCCGCCGATGACCGGCCCGCTCAGACGTCCCCCGACCAGCAACACGTATCCGGATGACGCGAATCCCAGCAGCGCCATGTTGACCAGCGTCGGGCCGAACCCGGCGATCGTGACGAAGTCCGCCGCCAGCCGCCCGGACTGGCGCATCAGCGCGCCCAGACCGGATCCGCGTCCGCCGGACATCCGCAGCCCGGCAAGCAGCATTCCCGCGAACAGCACCCCCAGCAGCGCTGCGAACGGGAGATTGTCCGGTTCCGACACCTGGTTGACCGTGTCCACCGTGATCCCGAAGTTCCGGAGCACCGCGATGAAGAACATCCCGATGATGCCCGCGGTGAAACCAATGTTGTACAGATTGAAACCCTGGTGGAACCGCAGGAAATGAACCGACAGCGGCGGGAGCGCGAACCCTGCCGCCACGCCTGCCAGAACGCCCAGCGGGATGCCGATCCCTGCCGGGAGTCCCAGGTTGAACGCGATCTCGCTGACCAGCGGGCCGAGAGCCGTCCCGAAGAACGCCTGCAGAAGATATCGGTCGAACGGGGTGCGCGAGACGAGGGCGTACAGGTACACCCCCGCCATGATCGGGATGGAGTTGAAAAGGTTCTTGCCGAACAGGGAAAATCCCGCCACGGTGAAGAGCGCCGCCATCAGCGGGCCGGATATCCTCACCCTGAGGAGACGGATCGCCAGGATGCCCAGCAGCGTCATGACCCCGGCATTGAACAGCGCCGCGCCGGGACCAGCAAGCGCGAAGTAGTCCGTAATAAGGTTCGCCGGGGAGGTCAGGATCACCCGATTGCCTCGGAGAACCTCCCCGGGCGAGTCAAACAGAAACGCGGAAACCGCCAGCAGCGCGGCGAAGGAGAGCAGGCAGGCGTACTTGACCGATTCGCGCGGTTCGACAGCCTGCATGGTCACGATTCACCTCACAATGCGGCCGTGCCCTCCGCGGCGGCAGACCGGGGGACCGAGCACCTCGGAAAGCAGGACTCCCTGGATCAGCCGATCCGCGGTCAGTCCGGCCAGCGCGGGATGGAGTCCGGCTTCGCGGGATACGGGCGGCGCAGACGACGGCGCAACCGGTGGTACGGAGGCGGATCCCACGGTGGGCTCCACGGATGGAGCAGTCTCCGGTGCGACGACCGGGTACATGGCGGGCGCGGGAGCCGGCGCGGCTTCACCACGGGCTTTTGCGAGCGCGGCAGCATACAGCCGGGCGGCTTCCGCCTGGGCCGCGCCGATGGTCACGCCCCCCCGCATGACCTGGGGGTTGGCGCGTGCCTCCTCCATCACCCCGTCATACAGCTCTTTCAGGGTATCCCTCAGGGACGGCATGTGAACTCACCTCCATCCCGGACGGTGGTCATTTCTGCTCCGCGGAGCCGGACTCCGGTTTGCCCGTACCGGCGATGGAGTTCCGCATCGTGGTGTCCGAGATGACGTTCTGCATGTTGTAGTAGTCCATGACGCCCAGTTTGCCTTCGCGCAGCGCCTGCGCCATGGCCCTGGGGACCTCGGCTTCCGCCTCGACGACCTTGGCGCGCATCTCGACGACCGCGGCCTTCATCTCCTGCTCCTGCGCGACGGCCATCGCGCGGCGCTCCTCCGCCTTGGCCTGGGCGATCCGCTTGTCCGCCTCCGCCTGGTCGGTCTGGAGCTGTGCACCGATGTTTCGTCCGACATCCACGTCCGCGATGTCGATCGAGAGGATCTCGAACGCCGTCCCGGCATCCAGTCCTTTGTCGAGCACGGTCTTGGAGATCCGGTCCGGGTTCTCCAGCACGTCCTTATGGGACAGCGCGGAACCGATGGTTGTGACGATGCCCTCGCCGACACGTGCGATGATGGTCTGTTCGCCCGCGCCGCCGACCAGCCGGTCGATGTTGGCGCGCACCGTGACCCGGGCCTTGGCCTTGAGCTCGATGCCGTCCTTGGCGATGGCCGCGACCAGCGGGGTCTCGATGACCTTGGGGTTGACGCTCATCTGCACCGCCTCGAGCACATCGCGCCCGGCCAGGTCGATGGCCGCCGCGCGCTCGAACACCAGCGGGATCTCGGCGCGCTGCGCCGCGATGAGCGCGTTGACGACCTTGTCAACATTGCCGCCCGCGAGGAAGTGCGCCTCCAGCTGGTTGATGTTGACCGCGAGCCCGGCCTTGGTCGCCTTGATCTGCGGATTGACGACGCGCGCCGGGACGACCCGGCGGAGCCGCATGCCGATCAGGTTGAAGATTCCGACCTTGACGCCGGCCGCCGCCGCGGAGATCCACAGCCGGACCGGGACAAAGCTGAAGAGCAGGGAGAGTGCAAAGACGATCGCCGCCGCCAGCAGCGCATACCAGAAAAAGCTGTCACCCATGGTTGTTGGCTCCTTTCATTCGCCGGTTCCCGCGGCGTTTACACATCCGCCTGGACGACAATCCGGCGGCCTTCCGTCCGGATCACGCGGATCCGGGTTCCCTGCGCGATGAACGCGCCCTCCGTGACGACATCCATCCGATGCCCGTCGAACTCCGCTGTGCCGGCCGGCCGGAGCATCGTCAGCGCGGTGCCGGTCCGCCCGACCAGTACGGAGTGGTCCTCCACGGCCGAGAATCCCTCCTCTTTCTTGGCGGACGACCAGAGGATGAGCTTTTTGGACAGCTTTCCCTTCTTGGCCGAGCGCAGGATAATGTACAGGACCACCCCCGTGACCGCCAGCAGGATCAGGATCATGACCACCGCCTCCAGCACGGTTTCCGCGGTGAGGACGATGCCGATGACCAGCAGGACCAGCCCCAGTCCGCCCACGATGCCGAACCCGGGCATGAAAATCTCGGCGGCGAGCATGACCAGACCGACGATGAAGAGGATGGCTGAAGCGGTGTCGATGTTCCCGACAAACGAGAACAGATTGAGCGCCAGACCGACCAGTGCCAAAATGATCCCTCCCACATATGGATGTTTCCGGTGAAGAGTCCTTTTCATTATAGTCCATCGGCTCCTGCGAAACGTAACGCACCCGCCGGGCGCTTGCCCGGGCTGCGCGCATCCGATATCATCCCATGCATGGAGAACGTGTCGACCTCCCTGTCCGGATCGCCCCGCCTGGGGATCGGGAGCTATGCGTACCGGTACGCGGTCGGCTTTGGGGATTTCATCCCCGAGCCGCGCCTGACCGCGGCCGGATTCGTCGAGGAGGCGCACCGGCTCGGATTTGACGGAGTGCAGCTCTGCGAGAACCTGGGGGTTGCGGAGCTCGGGAGGGACGGCCGTGCGCCGCTCCGGGACGCGCTGCGCGGACTCGGGATGTTTGTCGAGATCGGGATGCACACTCTGACGCGGGAAAACCTGGAGCGCCACCTTGCGCTCGCACGGGAATTGTCCGCGGATTTCCTGCGTGTGGTGCTGGGCCCGGATTTCGACGGGCGCCCGGACGCGGCGGCGGGGATCCTTCGGGATGCGCTGCCGGCCTGCCGGGACGCGGGCGTCCGGATCGGGATCGAGAACCACTTCGATCTTCCAACACGCGGGCTCGCGGAGGTGGTCGACCGGGTCGGGAGCGACCGGGTCGGCATGGTGTTCGACACCACCAACGGGATCGGTTTCCTGGAGCGTCCGGACGAGACGCTCCGGACCATCGGGCACCGGCTCCTGTCGATGCATGTCAAGGACGCCCGGATGCGCAAGGTGGAGGCCGGGTATCTCATGACCGGTACGGTCCTGGGGGAGGGAACGCTGGATGTGCCCGGGCTGCTCCGGACCGCGGCGGAACTCCGTCCGGGATTGTCGGTCATCCTGGAGATGACGATCCGGCGGGAACCCGGGCAGACCGTCGGCGACACGATCGTCTGGGAGCGCGACGCGGTGGAGCGCAGCGCGCGGGAGTTGAAGCGCCTGCTGGGGGCCATCCCGGCGGAACGCCCGCAAAGCGGGCGGGAGGGACCATGAACCGTTTGGCGATCATCACGGGTTTTCTGGGCGGCGTACGGAACCGGTACATGACGTACCAGGACGAGCGGACCCTGGCGGAAAAGCTCCGCATGGCGGCTGCGGCGGAGGGGATCTCCGGGGTGGAGGCCTGTTATCCGCAGGATTTTGCGGATCCGGCGGAACTGAAGCGGCTGCTTGACCATCATGGGTTGGGCGTGTCCGCGGTCAATTTCCGGTCCCGAAGGACCGGCCGCTGGATGCGGGGATCCTTTTCCTCCCGGGACCCGGAAGAGCGGGCCGAGGCGGTCGACGACCTGAAAAGGGCCATGGACCAGGCCGCCGGGCTTGGATGCATGCGCGTCACGACCTGTCCGTTGAACGACGGGCACGACGTCCCGTTCGAGATGGACTACGCGAGGGCGTACAACGACTTTGCGGAGGCGGTCGCGCGGGCCGCCGCCTACAATCCGGACGTCCGGATCGCCATCGAGTACAAGCAGAACGACCCGCGCGCCCGCAGCCTGCTCGGCAACGCAGGGGAGACACTCGCGCTCTGCCAGGAGGTCGGGCTTGCCAATGTCGGCGTGACGCTGGACACCGGCCACTCCCTGCAGGCCGGGGAACGGCCGGCGCAGGCCGCGGTGCTGCTGGCGCGCGCGGGACGGCTGTTCCATGTGCACCTCAACGACAACGACCGGTTCTGGGACTGGGACATGATCCCGGGCACCTACAATATCTGGGATCTGGTCGAATTCTTCCATTATCTCCGCCGGCTCGGGTACGACGATTGGTTCTCTTTCGACATCTACCCCAAGGAGATCGACACGGTCCGGACCTACGCGGCTGCGGCCGGCGCCACCCGCAAGCTGATGGAACTGGCCGGCCGGCTGGACCCGGAGAAAGTCGAGGAAATGCTGGAACGGCGCGATCCTGCGGAAAGCGTCAAGATGCTTTTCGAACTCCTGTGAGACAGGAAAGCCGCCGTTCGGGCGGCATACGATCCCATCTGAAGCCGGGGAGGATACGGCAATGCCGATGATCCATCTGTTTGGCGCCTCCGGTGCGGGAACCTCGACGCTCGGTCGTGCGATCGCCGATGCGTATGGGTGCGTCCATCTGGACACCGACGATTTCTTCTGGATGCCGACCGATCCGCCTTTCACCACCACCCGGCCGGTTCCGGAGCGGCTTGCGCTGATCGCGGACGCGGCGGACCGAGCCGGACGGTGCGTGCTGTCGGGGTCCCTGTGCGGCTGGGGGAATCCGCTTGTTCCCCGGTTCGACCTGGCCATCTGGGTGCAGACGCCGCAGGAGATCCGGATCGGGCGGCTGCGCGAACGGGAGTTCCGGCGTTTCGGGGACCGCATCCTTCCGGACGGCGACATGCACGACAACCACAAAACCTTCATCGAGTGGGCACGCTCATACGACACCGCGGGTCCGGACTCCAGGAGCCGGGCGCTGCATGCGATGTGGGCGGACGCGCTGCCCTGTCCGGTCATGGTGTCGGACGGGTCCGCGCCGCTCCCGGAACAGCTCGACCGGCTCGCCGGGCATCTTCTCCGGATCCTCGGATAACCCGAGAAACGGCTTCCTCCCTCCGTACACCCGCAACCGGCCGGCACGTCATGGCGTGCCGGTGACTTTGTGCGTCCGGACGGATACATAAAGTTTACGTTGTGTGCCGTTGCACGGCTTGCGTACCGGGCAGTATGGACTCATGGAAAACCATGCCATGACGAAAAGATCCATTGCCGCACGCCTCGCGGCCGGACTGTTGCTGCCGGCGGTCCTGCTCGGCTCGATGAGCCTTGCGGGTTGCGAGGCGGCCCCTGCTGCCGGCACCGCGACTTCGGCGCCGACTTCAAGGTTGACCACCCCCGTTGCAACCACTCCCGCGACGACCGCCGGAACCGTCCCCCCTGGTACCGATCCACTGCCGCTCCTGTACGAAAACCCCGATTACGGGGTGCGCGTCCGCGAAACGCCCGGCTGGAGTCTGTACAGTGCGGATGGAACCGATCCGTTGCGGATCGTGTTCGAGAGTGACGGAATCCAGGCGATCCTGTCGGTGTTGCCCGCCTCGCTGACCGACGACAGGATCCTGTCGGACCTGCTCCGGGGACTCGGCGCGGTCGAGGTGCTGAGCCGGGAGGCATCGTTTCTGGATGTTCGCTCCACCGGCGGCACGCCCATCCGCACGATCGCCCGGATCCGGCGCGCCGGAGAGCGGGCGTACCTCCTGGTGTTCGTGGCCCCGGACGAGGGGATCGCGGCCCGGACGGATCGGATGGATGCCTTGACGGAGAATATCGTACTCTCCGGGCAGTGAACGGCATTGCCGTTGCCGCCTGGAGATCCGGCCGGCGGAAAGCCGGCCGTCACCCGGTAATGACCGGACGGAAAGCCCGGTAAGGAAAGGATGCCGCATTATGAAGAAATGGATTGCAGGACTGGTCATTCTTGCGCTGCTGATCCCCGGCGCCGTGTTCGCCGAGGATACGGACGGGGTGCTGACGCCGGACGCCGAGGTCTATGACACGGTCCGTCTCATCGAGGAGGCCGCGTACACCCTGACCGAGGATCCGGAGGACAAGGCGCTGCTTCAGGACGGGTACGCCGAAAACCGGCTGACGGAGGCGGAGGCGCTGCTCGGACAAGAGGGAAGCGAGGATCTTGTCGAAGGGCTGATCGCGGACTACGAGGAGTCCGTGACGCTGGTCGGTGAGAATCTGGAACAGGTGCGGCTCAACGGGGCGGATGTCGAAGTTATCGAAGCGTATGTGGCGGAGAAGTTTGCGGACCGCACCGCCCGGATGAACGAACTGCTTGCGCGCGAGGACCTGAACGAACATGCCAAAGCGGGCATCGCCAAGGCCATCGAGAACCAGGCGAAAGCCATGGAAAACTTCGTGCAGGCCAAGTTGCAGGCCGGACAGGGTCAGGCCAAACAGGAGGACAAGGTGACCGGCCAGGAGCGCGCAGCACAGGCG
>JAGOFF010000291.1 GCA_017997315.1 Clostridia bacterium | reverse complement strand
CGGGCGCCGATCCCCGCACGCGCCTCCGGCGAAACAAGCGCATAGACCATGCCCGCTCCGTTGCGGAGCGCCGCGCCTGCAGCCAGCATGGCCGCGCCGGTCATGCCGGCCGATCCGCCCGCGACGAGCACGCGCCCGAACACCCCCTTGTGTCCGTCTGCGGGCCGCTCGGGACGGAACGCCGCGAGTGTCCCCGCTTCCAGCAGGACCGGAGAGGGCGGCATCCCGGTCAGGATATCTTCAACCAGCGTGTCCTCGATCCCGAGGCGGTCGACGACGATCCGGCCGGCATGCAGACGTCCGGGATAGAGGTACAGACCGGTTTTGCCCCGGACGAACGATACGGTGACATCCGCCCGGACGGCTACGGCACCGGTCCGGCCGGTATCGGCCTCCACACCGGAGGGAACGTCGACGGATATGACGCGGCAACCCCGGTCCGCCAGCGCGTTGACGGACCGGATCAGGTTCAATGCGGTTTCGGGTATGGGTCGATGCGCGCGGAATCCGGCGCCGAACATGCCGTCCACCACCAGTCCCGCCTCCGGTCCGTCCGACAGCGCAGCCGCGAACCGGACGCCGGCGGCTTCCGCCCTGTCCCGCTCCAGCGCGGCCAGCGGGCTGCGCGGAGCATCGGGCAGTCCCTCGACAATGCGGACCTCCGCACCTGACGTGTGGAGAATGCGCGCCGCCGCGTAGGCGTCCCCGCCGTTGTTGCCGGGTCCGGCGACCACTACGGTCACCGGCAGGCCGGCCTCGCCCGGGGTCTGGCATTCACGGACCACCGCCTCGGCCGCCCGGATCATCAGGTCGTGCAGGGTCAGCCCCAGACGGCCTGGTGCCGTCCGGTCCACCACCTGCTGCCCTTCATATCCCAGGGTCCGGTTCACCGCCGCCGCCAAAAATCCGGTGCCGTCCGGTCAGGACCGGGGCGTGCCGTCCGCGTTGAGCAGCGGAAGATACGCAAGATACCGGATGTCGGTCCGTGCGCCTGCAGCCCCTTCGGCCAGGATCGCCATGCGGCCGGCGATCTCGCCGCCCGCCTTGAGGACCAGCGCTTCCAGCGCGCGCAGGGATTCGCCCGTGCTGATGACATCGTCGACGATGAGCACGCGGCGGCCCTTGAGGTAGGCGGCGTCGTCGCCGTCTAGATACAGGGTCTGGACATGGTCGGTCGTGATCGACCGCACATCGGCGGAAACCACATCCGTCATATAGAGCTTCGCAGCCTTGCGGGCGATCACATGACGACGGTCGCCATGCTGTCTCGCCATCTCGTAGGCAAGGGGGATCCCCTTGCTGTCCGCGGTGATCAGCACATCGTAGGGCGGTGCCGCGCGCAGGAGCTCCCGCGCGCATGCCTGGGTCAGTTCGACGTCCCCGAAGATGACAAATGCGCCGATATGCAGGTCGTCGGAGATCCGGCAGACCTTCAGATCGCGCTCCAGTCCGGCGACCGTCAAACGATAGGTTTTTTCCATGAGGACATCTCTCTTTCGATAGGATGTGACAACATCCACATTATACGCCCCCTCCCACCGCATGAAAACCGGACGGGGCATGCGGACGGCGGCTTGCGGGCGGTTCGGCGCCCGCCTATACTCGAGGCATGGACAACGTTTCGTCGCGCCTGGTCCCGATGGTCCAGAAGGCGCTGTTTGATTTCAACATGGTTCTCCCGGGGGACCGGATCCTGGTCGGGCTTTCAGGCGGCAAGGACAGCATGGCGCTGCTCCATGCGCTTTCGGCGCTTCAGGCCTACCATCCGGGAGGTTTCAGCCTGGCCGCGGCATCGGTGCATCTCGGTTTCGAGCCGCACCGTTACGAGACGGTTGCCGGCTTCTGCGCCGGATTGGGCATTCCGCACGCCGTGCTGGACGCAGGACTGGGAACCGGACTGTTCCTTCGGGTCGGTGCGGACGGAAGCGACGCGCCGTGTGCATTGTGCGCCCGGGTCCGACGCGCGGTGCTGGTCCGCCACGCGGCGGAGGCCGGCTGCGCGCGTCTGGCATTGGGGCACAACCGCGACGACGCGGTCGAAACACTGTTCATGCGTCTGACGCGGGAGGGCCGCATCGGGAGCTTTGCCCCCGTGACCGACCTGTCGCGGTCCGGAATCGTACAGATCCGTCCCCTGATCTATGCGCCTTCAGGCCTGGTCGCGGCATACTGCGCGGAAAACGGAGTGCCCGTGGTCCCGTCGGATTGTCCGGCGGCCGGCCGCACCGCACGCGCCGACGCGGCGGCCCATATCGACGCGATCTCACGCGACATCCCGGACATCCGTGCCAAGCTGTTCGGAGCGATGCTGCGGGACGGCCGCGACGGCTGGTCGCGCCGCTGACGCCGCGATTCCCGCAGCCGGATCAACCGAGGTGCTTTTTCAGCAAGGATTCCAGATCGTCGTACGAGCGCGCCCCCACCACGGTCTCGACCGGTTGGCCGGCCTTGAAGATCATGACCGTCGGAATGCTCATCACGCGGTACCGCTGCGCAATGCCGCTCTCGTCGTCGACGTTGAGCTTTCCGACGACGGCGCGGTCCGCGTAGGTCTCCGCCAGCCGGTCGATCGAAGGGCCGACCATGCGGCAGGGTCCGCACCAGGGCGCCCAGAAGTCGATCATGACCGGCTGCTCGCCGCCCGTAAGGTCCAGGAAATTGTCCGATGTGATCGTGATGGCCATGTCTGCTTCCTCCTTGCGGTCATTCCGCCGCTTCCGAGGCGTCCGCATCCCCGACGCCCGCGAGATGTTCCAGGTTGAACGGAGTCATCTGATACACATAGTAGTTGAGCCAGATCGCAAACACCAGAC
>JAGOFF010000290.1 GCA_017997315.1 Clostridia bacterium | reverse complement strand
TGCAGCAGTCCCAGGAAGCCGCACCGGAATCCGAAACCGAGCGCGATCGAGGTCTCCGCTTCGAATGAGAGCGCGGCGTCGTTGAGCTGGAGCTTTTCCAGCGCGTCGCGCAGATCCGGGTATCGGGCGCCGTCTGTAGGGTACATTCCGCAGTACACCATCTGCTGGATCTTTTTGTACCCCGGCAGCGCCGTTGCGGCCGGACGGTCCGCGAGCGTGACGGTGTCGCCGACCGCGGTGTCCCGGACGTTCTTGATGCTTGCGACGATGTAGCCGACGTCCCCGGCGAGCAGCTCATCGCTGGGAGCGAGTTCGCCCGGCCGGAAGTACCCGAGCTCGCTCACGATGAAATCCTTGCCGGTGTTCATCATGAGGATGCGGTCTCCGGTACGGACGCTCCCTTGCTTGACGCGCACATGCACGATGACACCCTTGTACGCGTCGTATTTCGAGTCGAAGATCAGCGCCTGCAGCGGCTCGTCCTCGTTCCCGGCGGGCGGCGGGAGCTTGGTGACGATCTGCTCGAGAACATCCCGGATGTTGATTCCGTTCTTGGCGGAGATTCGGGGGGTGTCGGAGCAGTCCAGGCCGAGTACATCCTCGATCTCGTGGCAGACCTCGTCCGGCTGGGCGGACGGGAGGTCGATCTTGTTGACGACCGGCAGGATCTCGAGGTTCGCGTCCAGTGCGAGAAACACGTTGGCCAGGGTCTGCGCCTCGATGCCCTGTGCAGCGTCGACCACCAGGACCGCCCCGTCGCACGCAGCGAGGCTGCGCGACACTTCGTAGTTGAAATCGACGTGTCCCGGGGTGTCGATGAGGTTGAACGTGTAGATGCGGCCGTCGGACGCCGGGTAGTGCATACGCACCGCCTGCGCCTTGATCGTGATCCCGCGTTCCCGCTCGATGTCCATGTTGTCGAGCACCTGGTTCTGCATCTCGCGCGCGGTGAGCACACCGGTCATCTCGATCAGGCGGTCGGCAAGCGTCGATTTGCCGTGGTCGATGTGCGCGATGATGCAAAAGTTGCGGATGAGGGCGGTTCTGTCTGGATTCATAGGGGTCCGAAAACCTCTCTTGTGTATGCTTTTACGGAGTTCCGATGCGGTCGAACGGATAAAAGCGGATGACGCAGGTGCCGATGATGAGATCCGTCGGAACCGCGCCGAACACCCGACTGTCCTTGCTGTTCTCCCGGTTGTCGCCCATGAGGAACAGTTCGTCGTCCCCGAGGGTGACCTGGTCGTACCCCCGCCCCAGCGGCAGGGTCCGGACCCCTTCCGGCAGGTAGGTTTCCTCAACCGGAATACCGTTGCGGTAGACCGAACCGTCACGGACGTCGATGATGTCGCCCGGCAGGCCGACCACCCGCTTGACCAGATCCGGCTCGCCCGGTCCGAGCAGTTTGGATCCGTCGATTGTGACGATGTCCCCGTAATCAAAATTGTCCATGCGCGCAGAGACCTTCTGCACCAGGAGCTGATCGCCCTCGAACAGCGTCGGTTCCATCGATTCCCCGATGACCCGGTTGTTCTGGATGAGGAACGTGACGATGAGGAGGCCGGCCGCCAGTGCGCCCACGATGTACTTGAGCCAGTCGAGGATCTCGGCCATCACATGCTCAGGCGTGAGGGGTCCGCGGGTGCCGGGTGCCGGCGCGCTCATGTCAGTCCTCCATTCCGGCGGAGGTTCCGCCTGGACGGACCGACAGTCCGAGTTCCTCGAGCTGGACGGTGTCGACTTCGCCCGGGGCGTCGGTCATGAGATCGGAAGAGTTCTGGACCTTGGGGAACGCGATGACCTCGCGGATGTTGTCCAGTCCGCCGAGCAGCATCACGAGCCGGTCCAGTCCGTACGCGAGGCCCCCGTGCGGCGGCACACCGTACCGGAAAGCGCTGAGCAGGAATCCGAACCGCGCCTCGGCCTGCTCCGGTGTGAAACCGAGCAGCGAGAACATCTGCCCCTGCAGTGCCGGATCGTGGATACGGATGCTTCCGCCGCCCGCCTCGGTGCCGTTGATCACGATGTCATAGGCCTTGGCGCGCACCGCGCCCGGATCCGTGGCGAGCAGCGGGATGTCCTCGTCCATCGGAGCGGTGAACGGATGATGCTTGGCGACAAACCGGCCGGCCTCGGGGTCGTGCTCGAGCAGGGGGAATTCGGTCACCCAGAGAGGCAGGAAAACCGTGGGGTCGATCATGCCGCGCCGGCGGGCGACCTCGCACCGGAGCGCTCCGAGCGCGTCGAACGCGACCGCCTCGCTGTCCGCGACGAGCAGGACCAGATCCCCGTCCGACGCTCCGAACCGGCTGCGGATCGACTGCGCCAATCCGGGGGTCACGAACTTCGCGATCGAGCCCCGGACGGGCTCCTCCAGCGTGAACCACGCCAGCCCCTTGGCCCGGTAGGTTTTCACGTACTCCGCGAGGGAGTCGATCTCCTTTCGGCTCATGGACGATCCGCCCGGAACCGTGATCCCGCGCACGCACCCGCCCGCGCCCAGCGCGGCGTCGAACACCGTGAATCCGCAGCCCGCGACGAGGTCGGACACGTCGCGCAGCTCCATCCCGAACCGGAGATCCGGTTTGTCCGAGCCGAACCGGTCCATGGCCTCCGCATAGGTCAGTCTCGGAAGCGGGAGCGTCAGTTCACGGCCGAGCACCTCGCGGAACAGCCGCGCGAGGAATCCTTCGTTGACCGCCATGACGTCGTCCGCGTCGACAAAGCTCATCTCCAGGTCGATCTGGGTGAATTCGGGCTGCCGGTCCGCGCGCAGGTCCTCGTCCCGGAAACACCGTGCGATCTGCATGTACC
>JAGOFF010000289.1 GCA_017997315.1 Clostridia bacterium | reverse complement strand
GTGTTGAGCATGAGGGCCGGCGGGTACCGCAGGACCAGCAGGACCAGTGAAGCGACGAATCCGAAGCCGGCGACGGCATATCCGTTTCGCATCGCCTTGAGCCCGATGAGCTTGTCCATCTCGTCCTCGACCGAGGGGTCGTCGCCCTCCTCGTGCCGTACTTCGTTCGCCACCGCCTGGATGATCTGGAACAGGATCTGGATCACGATCGTGACGACGATCCCGATGCCGATGTACAGAAGCATCGCGGAGGCCCAGACGCGGAGCTCGCTGTCCGCCCCGAGCGCGCCCTCCCGCCATCGACGGAGGATATGAACCCCGTAGGCCGCGAGCACCAGAACGCCAGTCACGAGTCCGGCAACGGTCTTCCATTCTTTCTGCTGCATGGGAGTCTCCTTTCATCAGGGAGGAAGTTACAGCAGAAGTGTACGCCGCACCGGACATGGTATCAAATATTTTTTACTCTGAGTCTGTAATTTTTTACCCTATGTCTCATTCCTTCGACACACCGGGCGGCTGAAGACTTGAGCTGGAACGCGACACGCATTGAAGCGGCACCGTATACTGGAGTCGGATCCACCGGATGCAATCCCCGGCAAGGAGGGCACGCCCATGCGGAAACTGATTGTCAGCAACCTGGTCACGCTGGATGGATACTACGAAGGCGAGAACCGGAGTCTGGAGGCGCTTTTTGAGTTTTTCCACCCGGACTATGCGGGAGACGAGAGTCTCGACCGGTATCACGCGGAGAGGCTGTCAGCGGCGGGCACGCTGCTGCTCGGCGGGCGGGATGCGTTTCTGGGATACCGGGATTACTGGTACGGCCGGGACTCGCTTCCTGAAGTTCCGGAAGTGCGCCGGGAGATCGCCCGCCTTATGGATCCGCTCCCCAAAGCGGTGGTTTCGGACCGCCTGCTCGCGTCGGAACTTGCCCCCTGGGACGGGACGAGGATCATCCGGCGTGCGGACGTGCACCGGACGGTCGCGGACATGAAGCGGGAGAAGGGCGGAGACATCCTGATCCTGGGCGGGCGTCTGTTGTGGAACGACCTGCTTGTGCACGGGCTTGTGGACGAGCTCCACCTGTCCATCTTTCCGCTGGTAGCCGGCAGCGGCACTCCGCTGTTCACCGCGCGTCCGCGCGTTTCGCTCAAACTGGCCGGTACGCGCACCTGGACGGGGTCCGGTGTGATCACGGCGGTGTACGACGTATATCAGGCAGCCGGTTACGCAGGCGTCAGGCCGGGGTAAAGCGGCCGATCATCCGGATCTGCAGGCCGTTGCGTCAGCCGGTCACTCCTCCGCGCGCAGGAACCGGAACCGGTCGAAATCGAACCGGGAGCCGGGCAGGAAGACAAACGAGACCTGCCGCACGCCCGTGACCCGCTCCAGCGCGAACACACGCTCTTCGTACCCGTCGGACCGGGTAAACTCCACCGTCCGGACGGCCTCGCCCTCCGGTCCCGCGAAGCGGATGTGGATGGAGTTGCGGTCGATCGGGGAGTGCCCGGTGACCGCGATCCCCGTCGTGCCGGCCGGACCGAAATCCATGCCGTCGAACACGAGCGTAACGTTGTTCCCGATTCCCTCGACCCGGCCGTCCGCGGCCATAAAGGTGTCGCCGTACAGGTGGTCGGCCTCCGCGGCCGGATTTGACGCGAAGGCACGGTCCGGCCGCGCGAACGTGAATCCCTTGATATGGACTTTATCGTGCAGCACAAAGCAGACCGAGGTGACGCCGCGCAGCCGGCGGGAGAGCCGGAAGGTCTCCTCCTGGTAGACGTTCCAGCGGGTGGGCTTCCGATAGACCACGTCCGCGAGCCTCTTCGCGCCTTCGTCTCCCGGCATCCCCTCCCAGATCTGCATCGCATACGCCTCGGAGGTCAGCGCGAAGATCGGCGTCGTGATCGTGTCGGATCCGTACGGACCGAAGTCGATCCCGGATACGCACACCTGGGTCTC
The DNA here is from genome assembly GCA_017997315.1 of Clostridia bacterium. Lineage (GTDB taxonomy): Bacteria > Bacillota > Clostridia > Saccharofermentanales > UBA5734 > JAAYKS01. The sequence goes on along the minus strand of JAGOFF010000289.1, from coordinate 863 downwards.
GGCGCCCCGTGCGGTCGCCACGCCGCGCTCGTTCCCGTTGGAGACCTCGCCCAGGCAGCGGTCGTAGAGCCCGGCGGAGATGAATCCGTAGGGATCCTTGTACGCGGTTCCGAGCCCGGTCGCGTTGAACTCGAGCTGGGAGATGAGCCGGACCTTGTCCCCGCCGTTGCGGGAGGTGCACCGGAGCAGGAACTCCCCGTCCCCGAACGCGGTGACCCGAGCGGAGTACCCTTCCGGCTCGACCGACGCGAGGTTCGACGGGATCCCGGCTCCGTCCACGACGCTCCAGGCGACGTCCCGCCAGGTGGCGTCCGCCGGGTGCAGCACCGCGCGGACCGTCGCGGAGCGCCGGGTTTCATCCAATGCCTGTCCGCCTTCGACGAGCAGTTCGATCCTGCGCAGCGGAATCTCGTCTTCCGTTCCCAGTACGACGGGCATCGCCCGGTTGGCCTCCCGCGCGGACACGCCCGTCAAGGCGTCCGCAGGCGCGGGTTCCGACACCAGTTCCAGCGACGCGGGCGCGAGCCCCGGGGAGGAGACCTCCACACGGACGGTCCCGGATTCCGTCGCCGCGGCGACCAGCGCCATCAGCTTTCCGTTGAACAGCCGCCGGGTAAACCCCTTGTACGGATCGAAGTCCGTACTGTCCCCGTTGTCCAGCCCGACCAGCCGTCCGGCACCCGTCACCTGCACATGGATCCGGCTGCCCGCGTTCCCGACCGGATTCCCCTCCGCGTCCTCCGCGGTGATCTCGACGAACGCGAGGTCGGTTCCGTCCGCGCGCAGCACGGATTTGTCCGCCCGCAGCCGGAGAGACGCCGCGTCCCCGAAGGAGCGCCGGACGCAGGTGGCGGTCACACGGC
>JAGOFF010000045.1 GCA_017997315.1 Clostridia bacterium | reverse complement strand
TGGAAACTTCTGCGCAGCTCGCCAGTTCCGATGCATATCGCCTATTTTCCGCTGAGATGTCAAAAATGGTGACATCCGCGCCCAGAACAGCAAGTGGTACTGCTATTCGTCCATTAGATCCACATATATTAGCAATTTTCATTCCTTCTATGTTTTCAAAATATTTCTGATGGTATCTTAAATGTGCTTTCGGATTATTCTTAATTTGAACGGCTTTTTCTGCCGGTACACCATATTTCAAAATCCAGAATTCATATGCTCTATATTCCCAAGCTTTCTTATTTTTAAGTGAAATGTTGTTCATAACAATTTTCCAATCCTTCAAAGACGTGATCTCGTCTACTATTTGCAATACAAAAACAAAAGAAGTCGACCGCAATCAATCGACTTCTTTCGACTATTATTTTGGTCGGAGTGACTGGACTTGAACCAGCGGCCTCTTGGTCCCGAACCAAGCGCTCTACCACCTGAGCCACACCCCGTTGACAGCATCACCGATTGTAAACAATTCCCCTATCCGTGTCAAGAAAAAACCCCTGTCTGATCGGCAATTCGCTCCATCCTGCAACCGGACTCCGCAGCCCATCCTGAAGGCTTCGATGATCGCAAACGGATCTCCCGCCCGGCGGCGGGGAGCCATGTACAAATCACAATATCGGCATCTCGGCGCCGCCCTTTCCCGCAGACGCGTAGATCGCGTCCACCATGCCCATCAACCGGACCGCCCGGTCCAGTCCGGGCCGGAAATCGGTTTCCCCGCGGACGCATTGGAAAAAATGACGGAAAGCCCCGGTGTGGGAGCCCTCCGTATTCAGAGTCACTTCGGGGGGAGGATCCCGGTCGACCGGCATGCCGGATCCGTCCTGTGCATAGACGGACACCGTTCCCGCCCCCGGACCGGCCATCCGCAGAACAAGGCCCGCCTTGGTGCCGTAGATCCGGAGGACGGTTTCGTCCGGCATGTTCACGCCGACCATTTCGCGGAGCGACAGCACCCCGCCCCCGGCCAGCCGGAACAATGCGAAGACGGAGTCCTCGACATCCACCGGTTCCCGGTCGGGCGCGGGCAGGCCTGAGGCGATCCGTTCCGCTTCGTCCATGACCAGATAGGATTGCCGGCTGGCTTCCGGCTCGTCGAGGCCAGCGAAGTAGCTGAAGGTACGGGCGGAAACCGACTGGACCTCGGGATTGGACAATAGATGCAACGCCAGATCCATCCGGTGTGTAGAGGAGTCCATGACCACGCCTCCTCCCGCCACCGCCCGGGACCGATGCCATCCTTTCCGGTAGAATCGCCGGATGGTCTTGTGGCACTCCACCGCATAGATGATGCCTGCTTCCCCACTGTCGATCATCGCCTTCGCGAACCGGACCGCAGGGTAGAAAACCTGGTTCGTCCCCGTCACCAGCGGGAGGCCCGCACGGACCGACGCAGCCGCCATGGTTTCCATCTCCCGCCGGTTCATGGCGGGCGGCTTCTCCAGATAGACCGGGCATCCGGCATCGAGTGCGGCCAGGACCGCGGGCAGATGGGTGACGGGCGGTGTGCAGACATCCACCGCGTCGATGGTTCCGGACCGGAGCATGTCGTCCAGCGACAGGAATGCGGCGGGCACTCCGAGCAGTTGCGCGTGGCGCGCGGCGCGTCCGGGAGCGGTGTCCGCCATTGCGGCGACCGTCCCGCCGGCCGCGCGGATGTCGCGGACATGCGCATCCACTGCGATCCGGCCGGTGCCCAGTATGCCGATCCGGACCGGATTCCTTTTATCCAAGGGGATATGCCTCCGGATGTTCGTTTACGTACAGGACCCAACGATAGGTCCGTTCTCCGTCACACATGGTTTCTCCGGGATCCGCCACCCGCCAGCCGGGTTCCTTGTCCAGATCCGGCAGGAACGCATCCGCCCCGAAATCGCCGTCCACCCGCGTGATGTACGCGTACCGGCAAAACCGCAGGAACAGACGGTAGACACTCTCTCCGCCGATGATGAACACGTCGTCGGAAGGGATGTCCCGGATCGCGCGGAACACCTCCGCTTCCGACCGGCAGATCCGCGCGCCGTCCGCACGGAAAGTCCCGGAACGGGTCAGCACGATGTTGACGCGGTCCGCCAGCGGTTTTCCGTCGGGAAACGTATCCATGGTCTTGCGACCAAGAACGACGGTCCGGCCGACTGTCAGGCGGCGGAACCGCTTCATGTCCTCCCGGATCCGGAACAGGAGTCCCCCGCCTTTTCCGATGCCCCAGCGGTCGTCCACCGATACGATCAGGTTCATAAAATCTCCTCGTTGGAGGCGGTTTCAGACCGCCATCGGAATCCGTCCGATCCCGTCGCCGTGGATATAGTTCTCCAACACGAAATGATCCGGGGTGTAGCCGTAGAATCCGGCTTCCCCCGGGTCGAGGATCCGCAGGTCCGGTGCGGGGTGTTGTTCCCGATCCAGCAGGCCCTGGATGATCGGAATGTGCCGGTCGTAGATGTGCGCGTCGGAGATGACGTGGACGAATTCTCCCGCCTCAAGGCCGGAAACCGCCGCAAACATGTGGATCAGGCATGCGTACTGGACCACATTCCAGTTGTTGGCCGCCAGCATATCCTGAGAGCGCTGGTTCAGAATGGCGTTGAGCCGGTTCCCGGTCACATTGAACGTCATGCTGTACGCGCACGGGTAGAGATTCATTTCGTGCAGGTCTTCAAAGTTGTACATGCTGGTCAGGATCCTGCGGCTGTACGGATTGTTTTTCAGATCGAACAGGACGCGGTCGACCTGATCGAACTCGCCTTCCTTGAACCGGTACTTCTTCGCCATCTGGTATCCGTATGCCTTGCCGATCGATCCGTCCGGATCCGCCCAGCTGTCCCAGATCCGGCTGTTCAGGTCATGGATGTTGCTGGACTTCCGCTGCCAGATCCAGAGGACCTCGTCCACCGCGGCGCGCAGGTTGATCGGACGGATCGTCAGGATCGGGAACTCCTCCGCGAGATCATAACGGTTCACCAGCCCGAACACCTTGAGGGTATGGGCCGGCGAACCATCCTCCCAGACCGGCCGGACCTTCTCCTGCTCCGAGGAGAAACCGTGCTCCAGAATTTGTCGGCAGTTGTCGATAAAGATCCGGTCGGCTTTGCTCATGTTTCCCTCCTCTTATCCGATCACCCGTTCGGCGGTTTCCCGGACCAGACGTCCGATCGCCTCGTCGACAGGAACCGCTCCAAGGTCTCCGGCGGAGCGTGCGCGCAAGGCGACGCAGCCGGATTCGACCTCCTTGTCGCCGAGTACAAACATGTACGGGATCTTTTCCATCTGTGCTTCGCGGATCTTTTTGCCGATCTTTTCGTCGCGGGCGTCCAGGGTGACCCGCAATCCGGCGGCCGTCATACGGTCCTTCAGGCGATTCGCCTCCTCGACGTGGCGATCCGCGATCGGGAGGATGCGGGCCTGTTCCGGAGCGATCCACAGCGGCAGAGCGCCCGCGTACTTTTCAAGAAGCAGCGCGAGAGTGCGCTCATAGCAGCCGATGCTGGTCCGATGGATGATGGTGGGAAAGCGGCGGACGCCGTCACGGTCGGTATACTCCATGCCGAACCGCTGCGCCAGCTGAAAATCGATCTGGATCGTGATCAGAGTGTCCTCTTTACCGAAGACATTGCGGATCTGGATGTCCAGCTTGGGTCCGTAGAAGGCGGCTTCACCGTCCGCGGACTCGTACTCCATGCCCATCCCGTCCAGGATGTTTTTCATCGTATCCTGTGCGTTCTCCCAATCCTCCGGCGAACCGATATACTTGTCGCGGTTCTCCGGATCCCACTTCGAGAACCGGTACTTGACGTCCCCGATGAGTCCGACCGCCCGCAGCATGTAGTTCGCGAGATCAAGGCAGCCCCTGAACTCCTCTTCGACCTGCTCCGGGGTAACGATCAGATGGGCTTCCGAAATCGTGAACTGCCGGACCCGGATCAGGCCGTGCATCTCGCCGGAAGCCTCGTTGCGGAAGAGAGTGGACGTCTCGTTGTACCGGAGCGGAAGGTCGCGGTAGCTCCGTGTCCTTGTCAGGAATGCCTGGAACTGGAACGGGCAGGTCATCGGGCGCAGGGCCAAGACCTCCTGTTCCGATTCCTTCTCAGGGTCCCCCAGAATGAACATGCCTTCCCTGTAGTGGTCCCAGTGCCCCGAGATCTTGTACAGGTCCGACTTCGCCATGAAGGGGGTCTTGGTCAGCAGGTACCCGCGCCGCTCCTCTTCGTCCTCGACGAATCGCGACAGGATCTGGATCACTTTCGCGCCCTTGGGCAGAAGGATCGGGAGACCCTGGCCGATATAATCAACCGTCGTGAAGTACTCCAGTTCGCGGCCGATCTTGTTGTGGTCCCGGCGGCGGGCCTCTTCGAGCGCTTCGAGATGCGCCTTGAGCGCTCCCTTGTCCGGAAAGCTGGTTCCGTAGATCCGCTGCAGCATCTTGTTTTTCTCGTTGCCCCGCCAATAGGCTCCCGCGGTCTGAAGCAGCCGGAAAGCCCTTACCTCCCCGGTGTTCTCGAGGTGCGGCCCCGCGCACAGGTCCACGAAGTCTCCCTGACGGTAGAAAGAGAGAACGGCGTCCTCGGGCAGATCGCGGATCAGTTCCACCTTGTAGGGTTCCCCGCGCTCCTCCATCAGACGGACGGCGTCTTCGCGCGGGAGTTCGAAGCGCTCAATCGGAAGCCGCTCCCGCACGATCTTCTCCATCTCGTCTTCGATCCGGCGGAGATCCTCCGGATCGAACGGATGACTGCAGTCGAAGTCATAATAGAATCCGTTGTCGATCGCGGGGCCGATCGCCAGCTTCGCGTCCGGATACAGCCGCTTGACGGCGTGCGCCATGATGTGCGACGACGTGTGCCGATATGTGTCCCTGTAAATCTTGTCCTCTTCAAAACGTCCCATTTCCATCCACCATCCATTCATCGTGCCGATCGGGCACCTCATTATATCCTTGTACGGTACGAACGTTCAAATCATGCCGCGGCGGATTCAGGTGGTGATGGAGTCGCGGATCGCATTAAAACGGCTCTGCTTGATCCCCGGTACGTTCATGATCTCCTCGACGGTGCGGAAGGCGCCGTTCGCCTCCCGGAACGCAATAATCGCATGAGCCGTCGACGGGCCGATACCGGAAAGCGTCTCCAGTTCCGCCTGTCCCGCGGTGTTGATGTTGACCTTGGCCGGTACGCCGGATCCGCCGGATGAAACGCCGTCGTCGGGGAGCGGCAGCCCGGCGGCCTCATCGAGCGATGTGATGCGGATCAGTCTGCTGTCGTCAATGCGCAGGACCAGGTTGATCCGGTCCGACGCGGCCTCCGGCGTCAGTCCTCCGGCGAGCTCCACGAGTTCATACAGGTACGTGCCGGGTGTCACGTGGTAGATGCCGGGATGGACGACCTCCCCGACCAGATAGACCGGGATCTCCGCCCGTTCGGTCGGTGCGGCGGTGGTCTCCACGGACGCGGAGGTGGCGCGCGCCGATGTGAGCACAGTCAGGCCGGGACGCCCGCGCCCCGGAATCGAGGCGGCCAAGGCGACCAGCGCGACCGCGGCCAGCAAACCCAGGATTGCGATGACAACGGGACGGAACCGGTCCATATCCGGCATACCCCCTCCTTTCCCGATGCGGCAAGCACATCATGCCGGAAAAGAAGAAGCCCCGGTTTCAGGCCGGTTCGACAAAAAACAGCCGGAAATACCCAGGGGAACCGGTCAGCGGCGCCGGCCCTCCCACAGTTTCTCCAGGCTGTAGTATTCGCGGTCTTCCTGATGGAACACGTGCACGACAATATCGAGATAGTCCAGGAGGATCCACCGTCCCCCCTCGTACCCCTCGACATGGTCCGGGACCAGTCCGTACCGCGTTTTCATCTGAAGCTGCAATTCATCCGCCAATGCACGGATGTGCGGCACCGATCCGCCCGTCGCGATCACGAAATAGTCCGCCAGGGTGGTCTTGCCCTCCAGCGGGATCAACTCGACCTCCCGCGCCTTCTTGTCCTCGAGAATGCCCTTCATGGCTTCCGCCTGCTGTTCAATGGTCAATGGGGTGTCTCCTTTCCAGTTCGCTGATCGCGGCCAGCATGTCGGGATGTGCCTTCATTCCCCGCTCGGACAGGATCGCGGCGAACGATCCGGCCGAGAGGAGAAACGCGTCTTCCAGATTGTCCAGCATCCGGGTCCGGACGGCGTCCACACCAGGGTACCGGCGCGACGGTTCCGTCTTGTCGGCGATATAGACCGCCATCTCGACCGGCGTCATGCCGGCGCGTCCGGTGATATGGTACCGGATGGCGTCCAGCACCGTACGGTCGCCGATCCCGAAAAGATCCTTCGCCAGGACTGCGCCGGCCGGTCCATGATGCAGTTTCGGTTCTGCGGCAGTCGCATGGTCGGCCGGATCGACAAAGGACAGAGCCTGTTGTCTCGGCAGCCCTTTGGCGCAGTCGTGCACCAGGCCGGCGAGAGCCGCGGAGTAGATGTCCAGGCCGAACCGGGCGGCCAGCCGGGCGGCGGTGGTCATGGTCAGGAGCGAGTGTTCCAGCCGCGGCCCGTCGTGGATCTCCAGCAGGATCCGTTCCGCATGGCGCAGACATTCCGTCTGTTCGGCGGTCAGCGTATCGAGCGGATTGTCGGGTGCGTACAGTCCGGCATCCCGGACAAAACGCGCCACGTTCTGCGGCATCCGATCCGAAATGTCATCTCCGGAGGCGACCGCCATGCGGATCCCCGTCGAAGACACATCCACCTGCCGGGCGTCGAAAAACCGGATCCGCGCGCCGTATTCATCCCGCAGAAACGCTGCACGCGCCTCGAAAGACGTCCGGTCATGTCCGGGTCTGAGACTCGCCAGGATGGCGGTCTCACGCATGATATCCTGCGGAAACCGCCAATGGAGGAGATCGAAAAGGATGTCCGCGCCGCATACCATATGCAGTTCGTCACCCGGATCCAGCGATCGCCGGAGTTCACGGATGGTATCGATCGTATACGAGCCGTGGTCCCTCAGCGCTTCGCAGCGGGATACCTCGACCGAATCCATCCCCTGGAATCCAAGCCTGCACATCCAATACCGCATCCCGGCGCCCGACACCCGGTCAACCGGCTTGTGGACGGTGGTTCCGGCGGGGATGACGACCAGCCGGTCCAGCCCGCCCGACGTGAGACTGTCTTCGGCGAGTGCAAGGTGTCCGTTGTGCAGCGGATCGAACGTTCCGCCCAGAAAGCCGACTTTCATGTCCCGGTACGGGCGGCCAGGGTCGTCCGGCCGATGTCGGAGCGCACATGCATGTCCTGGAACCGGATGCGGGCGACATCCGCGTACGCGGCATCGACCGCTTCCCGAAGGCTGTCCGCCACCGCGGTGACACCCAGGACGCGTCCGCCGTTCGTCAGGATCCGGTTCCCCTCCTTGCGGGTTCCGGCATGGAACACCAGCGCATGGACTTCGCCGAGTCCGAACACTTCATACCCTTTCCGGTAGGACGCCGGATACCCTCCCGACGCCATGACGACGCAGCAGGATGCCTTCGGTTCCCATTCCACATCGATCCGGTCCAACCGCCTGTCGATCACCGCATCGACGATGTCCAGAAAATCCGTCCGCAGGAGAGGCAGCACCGCCTGCGCTTCGGGATCGCCGAACCGGGCGTTGTACTCGATCACTTTCGCGCCGTTCGGAGTGAGCATCAGCTGGAAGTACAAGACCCCTTTGAACGGACGTCCTTCAGCCCGCAGCGCATCCACCGTCGGTTGGAAGATCCGGTCCATCCAGGCGGCTTCCTCCCCTTCGGCGGGCACATGCCCCGGAACCACCGCACCCATTCCCCCCGTGTTGAGTCCTTCGTCGTTGTCATTGGCGCGCTTGTGGTCCCGCGCATTCGGCATGGGCACGACGGTCGTCCCGTCGGTGAATGCCAGCACCGTAAGTTCCGGACCGGTCATGTATTCTTCGATGACGACGGTCCGGCCGGCGTCCCCGAACGCGCCGTCCCGCATCATCCCGCATACGGCTTCACGGGCCTCTTCGTGCGTACGGGCGATGACGACCCCTTTCCCGAGCGCCAGCCCGTCCGCCTTCACGACGACCGGCAGCGGTTGCGTACCGACATATTCCAGCGCCTGCCCGAGATCGGTGAAGACTCCGTATGCCGCGGTCGGAATGCCGTACTTGCGCATCAGGCCTTTGGAAAACACCTTGCTGGACTCGATGGCCGCTGCGTTCGCGTGAGGACCGAACACACGGAGTCCGGCGGATTCCATGCGGTCCACCATGCCCAGTGCGAGCGGGTCGTCCGGCGCGACGAATACCAGGTCGATCGCCTCGCGGAGCGCAAAAGACGTCATGCCGTCCAGATCGGTCGCGGCGATGTCGACGCATTCCGCCAATCCCGCGATCCCGCCGTTCCCCGGCGCGCAGTACAGCCGGCTCACGCGCGGACTGCGAGCCAGGCTCCAGACGATGGCGTGCTCACGGCCGCCGCCGCCGACGACGAGTATCTTCATACGTGTGTTTCTCCTTGTCGGTCTTTCGGATTCATGATACCGCACACGCTGCGCGGTGTCCCCGGCTCCGTCATCCTGTGCCGCAGGACCGGGATCAGGGGATGTCGGCAACGGGGTCGATGATCGTCCGCCGGCCCTCGATCCGCACCTGCCCGCGGGCGATCATCCGGACCGCAGCAGGCAGCAGGACGCGCTCCGCCTCGGACATGACCCGGGCCTGCAGGGTGGCCGGGGTGTCGTCCTGCAGGACGCGGACCGGTTTCTGCAGCAGGATCGGTCCGTCGTCATAGGTTTCGTTGATAAACTGGACGGTCGCGCCGGTCCACTTGACGCCACTGGCCAGCACCGCTTCGTGGACATGGATCCCGTACATCCCCTTCCCCCCGAACGCCGGAAGGAGCGCGGGGTGGATGTTGATGATCCGGTCCTTGAAACGGGCGAGGACCGCGGGTCCCAACAGGGAGAGGAATCCGCCGAGTACCACCAGTTCCACGCCGCTGGCATCCAGGCAGGCGAGCATGGCCGCGTCGTATTCCTCCATGCCGGGAAATGCGGAGCGCCGGATGACCGTAACGGGGATGCCGGCATTTTCCGCGCGCTGCTGCGCATACGTCCCGTCACGCGAAGCGATCACACGACAGACGCGGCAGCCGGCCAGCGAGCCGTCCGACACCCCGTCGATCAGATTCTGGAGATTGGTCCCGCCGCCGGACACCAGCACCGCGATGTTCATCGGCCGGTGCCTGCGCCCGTGGCGCTGTAGTCGAACTCGATGCGCCGGATCCTGGTCTCCTCGCGGGACGGCATCCCGCCGGGATACGCACCGTCGAAGCAGGTGGAGCACAGCCCGCATGTCAGGCCCTTGACACTGGACCGAAGCCCGTCCAGGCTCAGATATCCGAGGCTGTCGGCCCCGATCATGACCCGGATCTCCTCCAGGCTCATGTTGCACGCGGACAACTCGTCCTGCGTGGGTGTATCGACCCCGTAGAAGCACGGGTACAGGACCGGCGGGGAGGCGATCCGCATATGGACCTCCCGGGCGCCCGCCTCCTTGAGCATGTTGATGATGAACCGCGTCGTGGTGCCCCGGACGATGGAATCATCCACCATGACCAGACTCTTCCCCGCGATGGACTTCTTCAGCGCCGCGAATTTCATCGTGACCGCCAATTCGCGCTGCATCTGGGTCGGTTGGATGAAGGTGCGCCCCACGTACCGGTTTTTCAGGAGACCTGAACCGTACGGGATTCCGGACTCGAACGCGTATCCCATGGAAGCGACGATTCCGGAATCCGGAGCGCCGATCACCAGGTCGGCTTGGGCGGGCTGCTCCCTCGCCAATGCGCGTCCGGCCTCGTACCGCGCTTCGTAGACGCTGGCGCCGTCGATGGAGCTGTCCGGGCGGGCGATGTACACGAATTCGAACAGGCAGAGCGCCGCCTTCTTCCTGGCGTCGTCGTCCTTGACCATGAATTCCGAAGACACGCCGGCCGCCGTGATCGTAACCACCTCACCGGGATCGATGTCCCGGATGAACTCGCCGCCGATCGATTCGATCGCACAGGTCTCGGACGCCAGGATGAACGAGGATCCGAGCCGGCCGAGGCAAAGGGGGCGGATCCCCAGAGGATCCCGCACCCCGATGATCTTGTTGCGCGTCATGAGTACCAGTGAGTATGCGCCGCGGATCTCCGCCATCATCATGAAGATCGCGTCTTCCATCCGTTCCGTAAGGATGCGGTTCCGGGCCAGGAGCGCAAGCATGACCTCGGAGTCGGAGCCGGTCTGGAAAATCGAGCCGAACTCCTCCAGGCGCACCCGCATCTCGTCCGCATTGGTCAGGCTGCCGTTGTGCGCCAGCGCAAGCTGTCCGCCGCGGTACTTGATCAGCATGGGCTGCGCGCAGTCGATGCCGAGTCCGCCCTGGGTCGGATACCGCACATGGCCGATCGCCGCGGAACCGCGCAGCATGTTGAGCGTCATCTCGTTGAACGCCTCGACGACCAACCCCGTGTCTTTATGACAGAACAGTGTGCCGTTCGTGTTGATGGCGATCCCGGCGCTGTCCTGGCCTCTGTGCTGCAGCGCGAATAATCCGAGGTAGGTCAGGCGTGCGGTATCGTCCCGTTTCCCTTCGGTATCGAGAATTCCGAATACCCCGCACTCGTCATGCAGATCTTTCATGATCACGCCCGTATCCCTCCGCGTCTTGTCTTCATTTTATATCCGCGAGTTTATCCTGGAGTCTGCGGTTCCGTTCCCCGACACCCGCCTCCAGTTTGGCCTTGTACGCCTTGAGGCGCGTCCGGAGGTCCGCGTCGGCGGTCGCCAGGATCTGGCAGGCCAGCACAGCGGCATTGGTTCCTCCGTCGATCGCCACCGTGGCGACCGGGATGCCGGAAGGCATCTGCACGATGGCCAGGAGGGCATCCATCCCCTTGAGCGGTCCTCCACCGATCGGCACCCCGATGACCGGCAGCGTGGTGTACGCGGCGAGAACCCCCGGCAGATGCGCCGCCAGTCCGGCCGCGGCGATGATCGCGCCGTATCCCCCCGTCTCGGCTGAAGAGGCAAGCGCCGCCGCGGCCGAGGGCGACCGGTGGGCGGAACAAACCTGGGCGTCATATCTGACGCCCAGTTCGCGAAGGGTCCGGATGCAGCTTTCCATCACGGGAAGATCCGAGTCGCTGCCCATGACGATGAGGATTCTGGATTCCGGCATAGATTTCCTCCCGGAAAAAGCATACATGGAAAGGTTTCCCCTTCCATGAAGCATTCACGTGCCTATAGTATCAGCCATGGGCTCCGCTAGTCAAATGCACAGACCTTTTCAGGCACTTCGACGAAATCAACGGTCATTTCTCGTTCTTCTGGCCGGACAGATAGGCGTTGATGAAGCCGTCCAGATCCCCGTCCATGACCGCCTGGACCCCTGTCACCTCGTACCCTGTGCGGTGGTCCTTGACCATGGTGTACGGGCAGAAGACATAGGACCGGATCTGGCTACCCCACGCGATGTCCATCTGAATCCCCTTGAGGTCTTCGATCTTTTCCATGTGGGCGGCCTGTGCCAGCGCGAAGAGTTTGGACCGCAGCATGGACATGGCGGTCTCCTTGTTCTGCGGCTGCGAGCGCTCGGTCTGGCAGGAGGTCACGACTCCGGTCGGCAGGTGTGTGATCCGGACCGCGGAGTCGGTCTTGTTGATGTGTTGTCCGCCGGATCCGGAAGATCGGTAGGTATCGATGCGCAGGTCTTCCGGCCGGATCTCGATGTGGATGCTGTCATCCAGCTCGGGCATCACCTCCAGCGAGGCGAACGAGGTGTGCCTTCGTCCGGACGCGTCGAACGGGGAGATCCGGACCAAACGATGGACCCCCATTTCGGACCGCATATATCCGTAGGCATTGTCCCCGGCAAGACGGAAGGAGACGCTCTTGAGCCCCGCCTCCTCGCCTTCGAGGATGTCCAGGATGCGGATTTCGAATCCGTGACGTTCCGCCCACCGGGTGTACATCCGGAAAAGCATCTCGTTCCAGTCCTGTGCCTCGGTGCCGCCGGCACCCGCGTGCAGGGTCAGGATCGCGTTGCTCGCATCGTACTCCCCCGTAAACAGCGTTTCCAGCCGCAACGAGTCATACGCCTTCTGCAGGTCGGCCATCCCCTCGCGCAGTTCCTCGAGCAGGCCGGTATCCTCGGCTTCGTCGCCCAGCTCGCACAGCACCAGCAGGTCGTCGTGCTGGCGGGCCATTCTCCGGAACCGGTCCAGCTTTTTCTGGAGATGCTTCATCTGGGTCTGTACTTTCTGCGCCCGGTCCTGGTCTTCCCAGAACCCGGGCTCCTGGGCGCGCGCCTCCAGCTCGGAGATCTCGTCACCGAGACGGTCGATGTGCAGCGCGTCGCGAAGCTGACGCAGGGGTTCCTCCATCGCGGTGAGTTCCAACCGGCAGGTTTCGAATTCGATCATGCACGTCTCCTGTCCATGAATACGGCCAGCCGCTGCATGGCGGCAAGAATGTTGTCCATCGATGCGGCGTAGCTGATGCGCACAAATCCCTCGCCGGAGTCGCCGAACGCATTGCCCGGTACGATCGCGACCTTTTCCTCCTGGAGGAAACGCTCGCAGAATGATGCGGAATCCAACCCGGACGGAGTGATGTCGGGAAAGGCATAGAACGCGCCCAACGGCTCGAAACAATCGAGCCCGGCTTTGCGGACGCCGTCCAGGACGACCCGTCTGCGGCGGTCGTACTCTTCGGTCATCATGCGGACCGGTTCATCACAGGATTCCAGCGCTTCGATCGCCGCATGCAGCGCGGTGGTCGGTGCGCACATGATCGCATATTGATGGATCTTGTTCATCGCCATCATCCAAGGGGACGGTCCGACCGCGTATCCGATGCGCCAGCCGGTCATCGCAAACGCTTTGGAAAAG
>JAGOFF010000288.1 GCA_017997315.1 Clostridia bacterium | reverse complement strand
GAGCGCGAAGCTCCGTCCGCCCCCGAAGAGCACCGCAACCGCCGCGACGACCATCCACCAGGTTCCCATGTACAGCCCGGTCGTCATGACGAACAGCACCTGGAGCACCAGCGAATATCCGGCCGCGATCGTCGTGAACAGTCCGCCGAACAGTGCCGCGCCGATCAGGATCTCGGACAGTACAATGATGAACTGGAAGACCATCTGCAGTCCGTCGTTCGGGATGATGACCGAGTTGGTGAACCAGTCGGTCAGCACGAACGAGAAGCGGACCGCGACGTCCGAGGAAGATACCAGCAGCAGCTTGAAAAGCCCCAGGATGTTCCAGTGCAGCAGGACCTTGCCCGCTGCCGCAGCCGGAGCCGAAGCCCCCGCGGCCGCGTCGGCGCCCCCGGTGCCGGCGATGATCCCGTCGTAGAACTTCTGGGCGCCCTGGAAGAATCCGGTCAGGTGCGGCTCGGAGAGCCAGCCTTCGGCGATCTTCTTTGCGCCCTCATAGACCCAGTAGAATCCGAGGAACAACCGGAGCGGGACCAGCAGGAAGCTGGGCGAACGGTTGGACAGGTGTCCGCCGACAAAGCTGCGCTTGTTCCGGATCGTGAAAAACTCATGCTTGAGGTAGCCGGCGACCTTGTTCCAGCCCAGGACCTGGAGGAAGTACACGATGTTGATGAAATGCTTGACGAACATCGCAAAGAACGAGGCAAGCGACAACTTCTTTTTTGCGGTCCCGACCCAGGCGATGCCGTACCGGCCGCCGATGCAGAGCATCGCGCCGTGGAAACGCGGACGATAGGTCCGCAGGTCGCATTCCCCGGTCGCGGTCGCGCCGATGTTGTGTGCCGCGATCTCCGCGGACTGCTCGCAGTTCTCGACCATCTGGGGGACGGGGAGATCCTCTCCCTCGGGGACATAGAACATGCTGTCGCCGACCACAAAGACCTCTTCGCGTCCCTCGGCGCGCAGGAATCCGTCGGTCTGGATGCGCGCGCGTCCGACCTGCGGCAGTTCCTTGGAGTCCTTGGCGACGTCCGCGCATTCGATCCCTGCGGTCCAGATCACGGTTTCGGTCGGGTACCGGACGACCTGTCCGTCCCGCTTCAGTTCCACGGACTGCTTGCCGACTCCGGTCAGGCTGGTTTTGAGCCAGATCCGGACGCCCATCTTCTCGAGCCGGCGCTGCGCTTTGGCGGACAGCTTCGGCGGGAACGTCGGGACGACCCGGTCCAGCAGGTCGAACGCGACGATATCGACTTCGGAGCGCGGGATCCTGAAGTCATGGCAGAGGATCGGCGCCCATTCCGCGAGCTCCCCAGCCATCTCCGCGCCTGTGAATCCGGCACCTGCCACGAAAAAGGTCAGCAGCCTCTTGCGCGTCTCCGGGTCGGTCTCGCTGGCCGCCCGGCGGAAGCACCCGAGGATATGCTCCTTGAGGTGGACGGCGTCCATGTAGGACCACAGCTTGCGCGTGTACTCCTCGACGCCGGGGATTCCGAAGCAGGCGGGCTGCGAACCGGTCGCGAGAACGAGATAGTCGTAACCGTATGTCCCGTTCGCGCCCTTGACCTGACGGGCCGCGTAGTCCACCGACAGGATCCGGTCGGTCACCAGCTCCACTCGCCGGCCGGCGAAGATTTTTTCAAGCGGTATGCGGACACTGGACTCGTCGACCCGGCCCGCGGCCACCTCATGCAGCTCGGTGAGCATCGTGTGGTAGCTGTTTTTATCGATCAGCGTCACGGTGATGTCATCGCGCTTCTTGAGCCGTTTCGCCAATTTCTTGGCGGTCAGAACGCCGGCATAGCCGGCTCCCAGGATGACGATTCGCTTGGCCACTTTTCCTTACCTCCGTCGGCGGGATGGGTTCCGATCATTCTCATTATACGGGTTTGCGCCTTTTCAGGCGGAAATCGATTTGCGCAACCGCATGGAAAAACGGCCGGCTGATTGAACAGCCGGCCGTCGGTTTCCGCTGCGGATCGGACCGTTCCGGCGCGCATCGCGCGGGATCAGTTCGCCTTGACTTCGTTCTTGCCGGTGATCGAGCTGTCCGCGTCCATGACGAAGCTGTCCTTGTAGGCCTGCTTTGTGAAGTACACGTTGCCCTCGACCTTGGTGTCGACCAGCTGGAAGCCGTCCACGTCGACGATCAGGTCGCCCTTGACGATGCCGTGCTGGATGCTGGCCTTGGGGGACTTGATGGTCAGTTCGGGGATGGTGAGCGTGAACCGCGCGGTGACTTTGCGGTCCGCGTCCTGGGTGTACAGCGCGATCTTGCGCTGCACGATGTCCTTGCCTGCGTCATCCTTCTTGCCGTTGGTGAACTCGCCGTCCAGCGTGAGGGCCTTGGTGACGGTGAGGTCGGCGGTCGTGTAGATGATCCAGGTTCCCTGTGCGGATACGGCCTTCTCGAAGGTGGCCGCATCGGTCGCGTGGGAGGCGCCGGCGCTCGCGTCGACGGTGGTCGTCGCGACGGTGGTCGCGGCCGGGGTGACGTTCGAGCAACCCGCGAACAGGGCAGTGGATACAATCATCAGAACCGCAAGAACCAGTGCTTTCGTTTTCATCTTTTCTCCTCCTGTGGAATGCGCCATTCCATTGTGCGCTCGCATTCTACCACAGAGGCGTCCGCCAGAATCGGAACACAGGTTACACTGTCATCGCGCGCCTTTGTCGAACGGGACGCCGGACGCACGGGGAGCCTGGGAGCGCCTGGACGTGAATGTAAGAATGACGAGTGTCGCGATGAACGGCACCATTTTGTACACATTGGACGCGATCGGGAGATCCCGGAGGAACGGGATGCCCGAGTATGCGGCGGCGACGGTCTTGAG
>JAGOFF010000287.1 GCA_017997315.1 Clostridia bacterium | reverse complement strand
CACCCTCGTGGACGGGGACCTCAACTTGTACTACGGCCTGGTCGACAACGGCGACCATCCGGATGGCTTTTCATTAGAATCCTCCACACTTGGCATCTGCGACATCGTGAACGGCTCCTGCGAATCGTTTGCACAAGCGTCCGCTCCCGGACGGCAGGCGTTCTTTCTGGCCGCCGACGAGCGGTATGTCGTCTGGCGCGACTGCTCCTGGGCGACAGGAGATGCGACCGACGCGGTGATGCATAGTACCGTTCGGGCAACGGGTGAGGATTGGACGTTCACCCTGCCGGGTGAGGCGGGGTCCGCCGTCCGCGCACCGGGCCAGCCCGGGCTGCTCGTGGGGGACGCGTACTACTTTGACTGGTGCCCCGCGGTTTCCGAAACCACCGGAGTGGACGACACCAGCCTGTACCGGTATGACATTTCCGCCCGCACGCTCGAAAAAGTCGAGGATCACGCCGGACATCCGTTCCTGTACCGCGGCCGGCCCGCCTGGTTCCGGCTGGAGGGCGTCGCTGCGGCCAGCCCGGCGGTGCCGGTCAACACGGACGGCCCGATCCCGGATCTCCCGACACTCCCGCTCGCGAAGGTCCGATATGCGGTGATCGCGGACGATACCATGGTGTTGTCGGATCCCGGAACCGCGCCCGCGGTGCAGCTGACGTACGCGGACGGGTCGGACGTCGCCGGCCGGCAGGGTTTCGGACTGTATGTGATCCGGGACGGGATCGCGACCCCGATCGTTGCGGAGTCCGATCCCGTGATGGCCGCGGTCGGATCCGCATCGTACGACCGGCCCAAGACCGACGGGCACTATGTCGTTATCGGCCGCACAACGGCCGGCCGGTGTCCCTTGCTGTACGACATCGAAAGACAGGTGATCGTCGAGATGGACCTCCTCCCGGAGGGTGCTTTTGTGCGTGGATTTGCCGGAAACCGGCTGTTGTTCCAGACCTCGCCCGCGGACGGAGAGGGGATGTTCGAGGTCACGATCCATTGGATCGATCTGGGGGATCTGGGCTAAACGGTCGGAATCCGGTCAGTCGTCGAGCCCGGTCAGCAGCTCGGCCAACCCGGAGAGGATCCGGTCGGTGTAGAAGTTCCGCACCGCGGCCTCCGGCACCACCGGCGTCAGCGACACCCGCCCATACCGGAACGAATAGCCTATGATGGAATCATCGGCACCGTTGCCGGATCATCCTTCTTGTCGGGAAAGGGGGACGTATGGGCATTTTCGCGAATTCCTACGTTCACATCGTTCTCAGCTCGCTGGCGGTCTACCTGTTCATCATCGTTGCGTTCCGCATCACGGGGAAAAAGGAGATCTCGCAGCTCTCCGTCGTCGATCTCGTCTTCATCCTCCTCATCAGCAACGCGGTCCAGAACGCGATGGTCGGATCCGACACCTCGCTGACCGGAGGACTGGTTGCGGCCGCCTCCCTGTTCGTGGTCAACTTCCTGTTCAAGCAAGTGTTGTACCGTTTCCCGAAGCTGGGCGGGTTCATCGAGGGCGAACCGCTGGTGCTCATCTATAACGGGAACATGATCCGGGCGAACCTCGCGAAAGCCCGGATTCCGGTCGACGAGATCATGGAAGCCCTGCGGGAACATGGCGTTTCCCGGGTCGGCGAGGTCGACCTCGCAGTCCTGGAGGCCGACGGGAACATCAGCGTCCTGTCCGACTCGTACAAGAAAAAGACCGTGCGGAAACGGAAACCCCGCGCCGCCAGGAAGACGGATTCCTAAGCGGGTCTGTTTCGCGGGAACGGGCTCCGGACCGTTTAGTCGAGCCCGGTCAGCAGCTCGGCCAGTCCGTGGATGATCCGGTCGGGGCGGAAGTCCGCAACCGGCCACGCCTGACCGCGGCCCAGCCAGACGGAGGTCAGACCGGCCGAAAGGGCACCCTGCACGTCCACGACCGGATGGTCGCCCACGAACAGCGTCGCCGCAGCATCGGCGCCCAGCCGGTCCAACGCCCGGCGGTAGATTTCCGGATCCGGTTTCCGGATGCCCTCGATTTCGGAGATCACGAGGACCTGCAGGGACTTCCGGATTCCCAGCCGGTCGATCTTCGCGTTCTGCAGGATGGAGGTCCCGTTGGTGACCAGGCCCGCCCGGATGTTCCGCGCCGCGAGCCCGTCCAGCACGGCATACAGGCCGGGCATGGGGACCGCGCACATCGGGAACACTTCGTTCCAGTATGCGAGAAAGGTTTCGGCGTCCAGTTGCAGCCGGCCGGGACGGATTGCGGCCAGCAGGGCAAACAGCTCGTCCCTCGGTCGGTATCCGCGTTCGTCCAGCTCGAGAAAGGACGTCCGCAAAGCGGACTGTCCGTCCGCATCCCAACCGCCGGCATGATCGGATACAAGCCGGTCCACGAAAACCTTTATGGAGGAATCCCGATCCAACAGGGTGTCGTCGAGATCGAACAGGACCGCTTGGATGCCCATCCGCTCAGTTCCCCATGCTTCGGATCAGTTTCTGCGCGTCCCCGGCCTCGCCCAGCAGCAGGATGCCGACCAGCCGGCCGTCCTTCTTCACCAGTTTGCGGTAGACGAACCGCTCCGGATCCTCCGTCGTTTCCACCGTCAGTTCCGGATCGTATCCCTCGGATCCCGGTCCCGGTGGATCGAACCGGCCGACCGAGACGACCGAGGTTCCGAGGGTGTTGAGCACAAACGCAGGCGGCGCGGGGGTGTAGACCGTGTCTCCGAACGCGGCGTTCACGCCCGCGGCGAGCCCCTGGTCACGCGCGACGGCCCACTGCCCGGACCAGTATCCCTCCGGCTCCGCACAGTCGCCTGCGGCGTAGATCCCGGGCGTGCCGGTCCGCATCCGGGC
>JAGOFF010000286.1 GCA_017997315.1 Clostridia bacterium | reverse complement strand
CGCGAAGCAATGGACGGGATCCTGTTCATCGACGAGGCGTATTCCCTGATCAACGACGTCGGTTCATCACAGGGATTCGGCCAGGAGGCGATCGACACCCTCGTCAAGGACATGGATGACAACCGGTACCGGATTGTGGTCGTTCTGGCGGGATACACGCTCGAAATGGAGGCGTTCCTGATGAGCAATCCCGGCCTGCGGTCGCGTTTCCCGACGGTCCTTGAGTTTCCGGACTATTCGGTTGAGGAGTTGATGGCGATCACTTCGACATTCTACGATGCAAAAGGATATCTGCTGACGGACGGTGCGCGGAAGGCACTGCAGGAGAACCTTGCCTCGGCGTCGCGCGAAGAACATTTCGGGAACGGCCGATATGCGAGGAATCTGTACGAACAGTCACTACGGAACCAGGCTCTGCGTCTGGTGCAGGACAAGGACCTGACCCGGGACGAACTGCGGACAGTCACGGAGAAGGATATCCCGATGTACGGGACGACAGGTGCGGAGTCGTGACGCGGTCTGAACGGAGCCGTACCCGATGACCGCCATGCCGCCGACGATGGATCTCCACGGCTCTCCGACGGATACGCCGTTTCCGCCGGACTCGGTCCCGGACTGGAACAACCCCGCAGTCTTGTCGCGCGGACGCATCCCAGCGCGGAGCTATTCCGTCCTGTTTCCGGATTTTGCCTCCTGCGCGGGGGTTGTTGAAGAGAACCGCCGTTATGCCTCGCCATACGTACTTCTGCTGAACGGGGCGTGGGACTTCCGCCGTTTCGCATCCGCTTCGGAAGTGTTCCCGGTCCAGAATCTGCAGCGTACGCGATTCGATCGCATCGCCGTCCCGTCCTGCTGGCAGACGACGGGTCATGACAATCCCCATTACGTCAACATCCGGTATCCGTTCCCGGGGGATCCCCCTTTCGTGCCCAATGAAAATCCGGTCGGGGTCTACCGCCGGCTGGTCCGGATTCCGGTCGCGCTGCGCGGACTGCGGAAACGGATCCATTTTCATGGTGTTTCCGCCGCTTTTCACCTCTACGTCAACGGACGCCTGATCGGCTACAGCGAAGGAAGCCGGCTGCCGGCGGAGTTCGATATCACACCGATGCTGAACGAGGGCGATAATGAAATCCTTGTTCTGGTATATAAATATGCGACCGGATCCTGGCTCGAAGATCAGGACTGCTTCCGGTTCAACGGAATCTTCCGTGACGTCTACATCGAAGCCGTCCCGCCGGTGACCGTGCATGATCTTCGCGTCCGCACCGTGCCGGATGCGGATTTCCGGAAGTGGACGCTCCGGCTGGACGCGGATGTCGTTTCATACCTCGGAAGCGGGGCAATCCTGCGCGCGCGGCTGATCCGGGACGGAACGACCTGGCTGGACGAGCGCATCCGGACCGTCCTGCCGCCCGCGGACGCCACATCATTCCACTCGCCGATCCGGTTTCGCGGAACCGTGGAACTGGAGCGCGTGATGGAAGACGTCGCGGCATGGAGCGCGGAGACGCCTGCGCTGTATGATCTCTACATCAGCATGCTGGACGCGACGGGACGTGAAATCTCCTGCATGCACACGCATGTGGGTTTTCGGAAAGCGGGTTTTGCAGGACAGGTGTTTCAAGTGAACGGCCGGCCGGTCAAGCTGCTTGGAGTGAACCGTCACGACAGCCACCCGGATCGGGGATGCGCGGTCACACCGGCCGACATGGTTCGTGATGTGGTGCTGATGAAACGGCACAACATCAACTGCGTGCGTACTTCCCACTATCCGAACGACCCGGTTTTCCTGGAGCTCTGTGACATCTTCGGCTTGTATGTCATTGATGAGGCCGATCTGGAATGCCATGGCGCCCAGAATCTGGAATGCGGTTTCGCCGGACTGTCGGACAATCCGGACTGGGAACCCGCCTATGTGGACCGGATGGTACGGATGGTCATGCGCGACCGGTTGCACCCGTGCATCGTTTTCTGGTCGTTGGGGAACGAGTCCGGATACGGCCGCAACCACGAGGCCATGGCGACCGCAGCGCGCGCGCTGGATCCGGATCGCCCGATCCATTATGAGGGCGCCATCCACAGCGGCAGGCGCGGTTTCGACATGATCAGCCGGATGTATCCGGACATCGCCGCCCTGGAGGAGGAACTGCGCAGGAACGACGATCCACGGCCGCAGTTCCTGTGCGAATACGCGCATGCCATGGGAACCGGCCCGGGTTCTCTCAAGGAGTATGCGGATCTGATTTTCCGGTATCCGCAGATGGCGGGCGGATGCGTTTGGGAATGGTGCGATCACAGTCTGCGGCAGATCCTCCCGGACGGACGGGAACGCTTTACGTACGGGGGAGATCACGGGGAATACCCGCACGACGGTAATTTTTGTGTGGACGGACTGGTATCCCCCGAACGGATCCCGCATTCAGGACTGCTGGAACTGAAGCAGGCATACCGGCCGGTTACGGTCCGCGCGGTCGACCCGGTTTCCGGACGGTTCCGGATCCAGAACCGCATGTCCTTTACTGGGACGGATACGCTTTCGATGCGTTGGTTTCTGCTGCGCGAAGGCGTGACGGTCGCCACCGGGGAACTGGAACCGACCGCCGTCGATCCGCTGTCCAGCCGGGAGATCGCCATCAACTACGGAGTGGACTTCTCACAGGAGGCCCCGACATCGGTATCCGGGGAACCTTTGGAACTGCCGGGCGAAATCCCGACATTCCGGCCGAGGATCGAGGCCGCCCGTCCGGAGTATTCGGTCCGGATCGAAAGCCGCCTGGCGAACTCCACCCTTTGGGCGCCGGCCGGCCATGAAACCGGGTTCGACGAGTTCATTCTCCAGCCG
>JAGOFF010000285.1 GCA_017997315.1 Clostridia bacterium | reverse complement strand
TGTCTCGGGATGAGCGGGCGGGGTTTGCGCGCGAGACGCCGACCGTGTACCGGCAGATGGTGATTCAGCTGACCATGGATCAGGAGATCTCGCGCTCCCGCGGCGCCGAGCTGCTGGGCGTCGACCTCCTGTCCATGCGGAATCTGCTGTTCGGAGAGGATCCGGCCTCGTGAGCCGCTGCATCAGCAGCGATACGAACATCTGGAACGACTTTCGTGAGGTGGGCAGGCTGGATCTGCCGTTTCGGCTGGATCACCGTTTTCATATCGCCAAGATGGTATTTCAGAATGAGATGGTCGTTCCCGGTTACTTTGATGAGCGTATCCTGGAGTACGGGCTATGCCTGGTATCGTTCAGCGATGTGGAGATGCAGTGCGCGGAGAGCATTCGGCTCGCGCATCCGAAACTGAGCATCGCGGACGGATTGGCGTATGCCATTGCAAAGCACCGCGGCTGGACGTTGCTGACAGGGGATGGCTTGCTGCGGAAAGTCGCGCTGGATCAGGGGGTGGATGTCCGCGGAACCCTTTGGATCATCGATGAGTTGCAGGAACGGAATGCTGCCGATGGTCCGGAATTGCTGCAGGTATGCGAGGCAATGCTTCGGATGGTTCATGCGCGGATCCTGCGGCTCCCGATCCATGAGTTGCAGGAACGTGCGGTCCGGTTTCGTAAAGAGATAGCGAGTCCGGCGGACTCCTGAACATTCACCCCCCCCACCCCCCACGGAGGTTTCCCGCCCATGACCGACGTCGTCGCCGCCCTCATCCATGACCAGGACCGCTTCCTCATCTGCCAGCGCCCCGTGCACAAAGCGCGCGGGCTGTTGTGGGAGTTTGTCGGCGGAAAGGTCGAGCCCGGGGAGACCGCGGAGCAGGCGCTGGCGCGGGAGGTTCGGGAGGAGCTGGACGTCGCGCTCGATGTCGGTGAGCGCTGCATGGAGGTCGTGCATGCGTATCCGGACCTGACGGTGCGCCTGATGCTGTACCACGCCGTGATCCGCGAGGGCGAGCCCCGGCTGCTCGAACACCGGGATCTGCGCTGGATCCGGACGGACGAGATCGACGCATACGAATTCTGCCCGGCGGACGCGGAGATCCTCGCGATGCTCCGCCGGACCGGCGGAAAAGGAGACAAACCATGAAGGTCAACATCCTCTCGAGCGGTTTCCCGAACGGGTTTACGGATGTGTTCATCGGGGAGGTCCGCCGGCATCTGGCGTCGCGGGGTCTTTTCGTGTTTGTCGCTTCGGATTTCCGGCTGCGGGAAAAGACCCGGCGGTACTGCGACCATTTCCTGGCGTTGTTTCGGGAAAAAGGGATCGTCTTTGACGAGGTGTTCATTGTCGACTACGGTGTCTCCCCGGCGGAGTCGGCCGCGCGCATCCGGTCGGCGGATGTCGTCTGGCTGGCCGGGGGCCCGACGCTCACGCAGATGGCGCACATCCGGGAGTACGGTCTGGGCGGCGCGCTGCGCAGCCGGGACGGGCTGACGATCGGCATGAGCGCCGGCTCGATCAACATGGCGCGCCGCGTGGTGCTCGCACGGGACGTGCGTGATGATGTGTCCGAGACCACGGTCTATGAGGGGATCGGGCTGGCGGACATCCATGTCGAGCCGCACTGGAACGAGGCGGACGCGGAACACCGCGAGGACGTCCGGCGGGCTGCTCGGATCGCGCCGATCCACGCGCTGCACGACGATGCGTTTATCGTGGAGCGGGACGGGGCGGTCGAGGTGTTCGGCACCTGCGAGGTCCTGGACGAGCGGGAGCCGGAACGGGAGTAGGTGCGGGACGGCAGCGGACCGGTCAGCGAAAAATCAGCAAACGGCGATTGATGTCCTGCAGGTCGAACGCCCGCCACTCCTGACAGGCGGCCCATTCGAGCATTTCCTGTTTTTTCCGGCTGTTTCGGACTTGACGCACGATATCCAAAAACTCCGTATAGCCTCCCGGTCCGCCGACATCCTCGGGCGGGGCGGTTCCCGCACCGTCCAGACAGACCGGCAACGGCCCGTCGTATGCCTCGACCGGTTCTTCCCATGTGATGGAGTGCTCCCAGCCGTCTCCGAAATCATACCGGTAGAGCAAATGGCCGCCTTGCGACAACCGGGACGATACCGCTGAACGCTCGGAGAACCACTCGACATCCGGATGGTAGAGATTGTAGTCGAGTTCGTCCAGGTCCTGGTACGAAGACGCGACGAGACGGCCATGCGGATCCAGGATCCTGAATTCATGCAGGTGGCAGTCCCGCCAGCAGAAGAGATTCTGGATCACCTTGTGCAGACGGGAGAAACGGATCCCTGCGGGGACGGCGATCCGGCGCCAGATGTTCATATCGCCGCACTCCAACGATACCCGCAACAGGAGTGCGGGGTGCAAAGGAGGGGGCGGGGCATCGATGCGGGCGGTCGCCAATGCGCCGACGCTGTCGTCGGTGAGCCGCTCGACGGCCGGCAGCAGCACCTCGCGCGAATTTCGGTACGTATTGTCCTGTAGGTGGATGTGGGAGCCGAAACGTAAAGACAACCGAGTCTGGATCATGAGCTCATCATCGAAGGTGTCCGGCATCCAGGACAATTCCAGCCCGGTCCGGTTCAGTGTGCCCACGATCGACCGATCGGTCGTCCGGGTATATCGGACCGGTCCGGCCAGCGCCAGATACCGGTCGATGGCAGCCGGTGCCATCCCTTCCGCTGCCAGTGCCTGGGAGAACGCTTGCCGGATCAGGTCAGGGAGTTTTTTGAAATCCGGCGCGCGCAGACCGTGCAGAATCAGGATGTAGCGGCTGAGGTTGTGGATCAGCAGGACGACATGGCGGCGCCGGATAGTAAGTACACAGGCATGCC
>JAGOFF010000044.1 GCA_017997315.1 Clostridia bacterium | reverse complement strand
CGGTTGGGCGTGCGGATTGGTCGACTGGCTGCGGGAGGACTGCTGCGCTCCGCCGCGGCGCCGGCCGCGGCTGTTGCGCCCGCCGCCGGAACCGCCCTGCGCATTCTGCCCGCCCGAACCGCCCGAACCACCCTGGCCGCCTTGGCCGCCTTGGCCGCCGGCAGATCGCGGCGGGCGCTGTCCGGAAGAAGCCTCGCCTTGCGGACGCGGGGATCCGGGATTGCGCGGCGCACTGGGACCGGACGGTCCGAACTCACGGAATTTGCGTTTCTTATCGGGAGAGGCGCCCGGAGTCCCTCCTCCCCCCCGATTGCCGTCGGGGCGGGCGGGGCGTGGGTTCCGGTCGGAATACGAGTCGTCGCTCATGTCTGTTTTCCTCCTGCCGGTCGAAGCGTCACTTCACCGCTTTCCAGCTCGATGGATCCTTGCGCGGTCTGAAGTACCAGCGCGCCCCCCGCGGAGATTCCGGTCACGACGCCGGATATTCCGTCGGCGGAGCCGATCGGACGCCGGGCGACGACACTCCGGCCGATCAGCCGGGAGAGGTCGCGATAGGCGTCCAGCAAGGCATCCTTTTGTGTGTCCACCATTCTAACCGTTTTCAGGGTTTCCGACAACAAAGCGCCGGCGACGGCATCCCTTGTCAAGCCATGCAGGTCCGGGCGTTCGATGGCCAGTGAAGTCGCCGTTCCGGCCAGTTCCGGACCGAAGTCATCGGGCGTCTGGAACAGGTTCAGCCCCATCCCCACCACCGCCAGCTCGAGCCGGTCTCCGGAGGAGACGCTCTCGCACAGAATCCCGCAGATCTTTTTATCCCCGTACAGCACGTCGTTCGGCCACTTCAACCATACATCGGCCCCCAGCCCGCGCAGCGTACGCGCCGCGGCGAGACCCGCCGCCAGCGGGAGCAGCCCCGCCAGGCGGGTCTCCATTCCGACCGGCCTGAACAGGATGGACATCCAGACTCCGGCGCCCGCCGGCGACTGCCAGACGCGCCCCAACCGCCCGCGTCCGGCCGTCTGGCGATCCGCAACCACAACCGATCCCTCCGGAAGGCCGGCTTCCGCCAAGCGACGCAGGTCGTCGTTGGTCGAACCGGTTTCGTCCCGATGGATCCAGCGGGGACCCGGGATCCAGGCGGGGCACCATCCGAAACGGTGCGGACGGACCTCGGCCGTCCACTCGATATGCCCGTCCCGGAGTTCCCGGAGCGGGATCTGGACAAAAGCGCGCTCCTCCATGCGGGGATGCGGCAGAACCAGTTCCGGGCGGTCGCTGCGGACATCCCCGAATGTCAGGATGTCGATATCCACCGTCCGCGCGCCCCAGCGGACCGTTCGGACTCTCCCGAGCCGGTTCTCGACTTCTTGGCAGACGGCAAGCAACCCGTCCGGCGACAGCCCGGCCTCGACTTCCAGCACGCCATTGAGGTAGTCCGGCTGGCCGTCGACACCGACCGGCGCCGTCTCGTACAACGAGGAAGCGGCCAAGACCCGCACCCCGTCCGCCGCGTCGAGCATCGCGACGGCCCGGGCGAGATTGGCCTCACGATCGCCGAGGTTGCCGCCGATCGACAGTCGGGCCCGGGTCACCGGAGATCCCCGCGGCCGCGCTCGATCGACACGGCCATATGATCGAATCGGCCGTCCACGGGTGCCATGGGCTTCTTCACCGTGACGGACACCGACCGTACGGCCGCGTGCCCGGTCAGGACCGCTTGCGCGATCCTCTCCGCCAGACGCTCGATCAGGTCGTCTTCGTTCGATTCGACAATTGAAGCGGTTTCACGGAATACGGTTCCATAATCCACGGTGTCCGCCAGGTCATCGGTCAGGCAGGCCGGAATCCGGCCCATCCGGAGTTCCATATCGATGATGAAATCCTGTCCGTCCCGTTTTTCGGACGCCAGAACCCCGGTGTGCCCGTGGAACACCATCCCGGCCAGAAGGATCCTGTCCTCAACCACGGTTACCCCTCCTGACGATCGCATCGGTCATGCGCGCGACGCGCGTCATATCCCGGATGTCATGGACACGTACAAAGTCCGCGCCGTTCGCGATGCCGACCGCAACAGCCGCGGCTGTTCCCATCAGGCGCTCCTCGACGGGGAGGTCCAGTGTTTTTCCGATGAACGACTTCCGCGAGGGTCCGATCAGCAGCGGCGCGTCCAGGACAGTGAGTTCAGGGAGCCGGCGCAGGATTTCACAGGATTCCTCCGCGGTCACCCCGAAACCGATGCCCGGATCGATCGCGATCCGCTCCGGCGCGATGCCGTGGGCCGCGGCGATCCGCATGCTCCGGCGGAGATAGGCAAGGATGCGGTCGATGAGTCCCGGTTCGGAGGCCCAGGACGGATCGGGATCTTCGCTGCCGGCCGGCAGCGGGGTCGCGTTGTACATCAGCACAAGTCCGGCGCCGGTGTCGGCCGCCGCACGGGCCATATCGGGATCCGCCCGCAGCGCGCGGACATCATTGATGATGCAGGCGCCGGCCTCCATCGCCGCTCTCGCGACCAGCGCCTTGGAAGTGTCCACCGAAATCGGGATGTCCGTCGCTTCCCGCAGCCGGCGGATCACGGGAACCACCCGTTCAGCCTCTTCGTCCGCCGGAACCGGGCGGTGCCCCGGTCGTGTGGACTCCCCGCCGACATCCAGGATATCCGCGCCTTCGGCCGCCATGGCGAGCGCGCGCGCAACCGCCGCGTCGGGATCGATGAACGAGCCTCCGTCGGAAAACGAATCCGGCGTGACGTTGAGGATTCCCATGATCCAGGTGCGCGACCCGAGTTCGAAACTCCGGTCCCCGGCCTGGAATACGCGCCGTTCCGTCATCTTCGTCCCCTCCCGCATCGTCCCGTCACCGCGGGCGGTTGAGGAGGGACAGCACCTCGGAGCGGGTACGGGCGTCGCTCCGGCAGATCCCGCGCAAGGCCGACGTGACCGTGTGCGAGCCGGGTTTCTTGATTCCCCGCATGGTCATGCACAGGTGCTCGGCCTCCACGATGACCGCGACGCCGCGCGGCTCGACCGCCTCCATGAGGATGTCGGCGATGCGGGACGTCATGCGCTCCTGCAGCTGCGGACGCCGCGCGAGGGTGTCGACCACGCGGGCGACCTTGCTCAATCCCAGGATACGGCCCTCCTTGGGGATGTACACGACATGCGCCTTGCCGAAAAACGGCACCAGGTGGTGTTCGCACATCGAATAGAACGGGATGTCGCCGACCATCACCATCTCGTCGTGGTCGGCTTCATGGAACGTCTTGATCTCCTGCAGCGGATCGCGCGACAGCCCCGCGAACACTTCGGCGTACATGCGGGCCACCCGGTGCGGCGTTTCCAGCAATCCCTCGCGTCCGGGATCTTCCCCGATCGCGAACAGGATCTCGCGTACCGCGTTCTCGATGCGCGGCAGATCCATTTCCGGACGGGTCCGCTTCCTGCGCGCCGTATCGGCCGCTTCCGCCGGATCCGTGGTCTGGATTTCCGCCTGTTCTTCTGTCATGGGTCCCTCCTGTCCGGGCCGCATGGGCCCGATGACGGCGTCACGCGCCAGATATCCGGGTTTTCCGGTATTCCATCGGCGTCATGCCGGTATGCTTCCGAAATGCGGCGTTGAAGCGCTGCGGGCTGGAAAAACCCACCAGCGAGGCGATTCCGCTGATTTTCATATCGCGCTGCTCCAGCAGTTTGCAGGCCCGCGCCACCCGCACCTGCATCAGGAACGCCATGGGGCTCATCCCCGTCTCGTCCCGGAACGCGCGGGTGAAATACCCCTGGCTCAAAAATACGTATCCGGCGGCGTCCGCGACCGAAATATCCCGGTCGAAGTTCTCGGTGATATAGTCCCGGGCGATGCGCACCAGTTCCCGCGCCTTGCCCGTCCGCTTGCGCAGGCCCTCTTCCCACTCCTCGCGCAGCCCGCGGGCGAGCGTGACCAGCATCTCGACCGTCAGCAGCTGCATCATCAGCTCTTTGGCGAAAGATTCCTCGCGGCTTTCGCGGAGGATGCGTTCCGCAATGGAGGCGATATCCTGCCGCGTGCGCCCGCGGATGCTGAGGAAAGGCTCGTTTGCGTGTTCCTCGCCGTGCCCGTCGGAACGTGTCCCGGAAGCGCCGGCATCGACGGTGGACAGCAGGAAGCGCTCCAGCACCCCGCCCGACACTTCCCCCGGCTCCGTCCCCGCCGCCGCGGATCCGAACCGGTAGTGCCCCTCACGGTTAAACACAAAGTAGAGGACCACCATGTCGGCGTTCCCCTCGAGGACATTGGTCACATGCGTGTGTCCGGGCGGAATCACGATGTTTCCACCGCGCTCGACCACCGTACGGCGGCCGTCGATCTCGAATTCGACGCGGCCGCTGCGCAGATAGGTCAGCTCGTGGTATTCGTGCTGGCTTTTCCGGCCCTGCTCAAGCAATCCTTTTCCGACCGTGCGTTCCATCCCTTTGAATACCAGCGGAATGGATCCGACGGAGTCCAGGATTCCCTTTTCCATCACGGGGAGCAAATCTTCTAGCATGATGTTGTCACCACAAGAGAATGATATCAGATACGCATCCCGATGGACATAGCCGGAACCGCGCCGGCGTCGGACAATGCGTCCGCCAGTGCGGCCATCGACGGATACCGGGCGGCCGGATCGGCCATCAGACAGCGGCCGACCACGTCCCGCAACCCTTCCGGAACGTCCCCGCCTGGCAGATCCCGCAGATCCGGCAGCCGGCCGGCGGTAGGGAGAGTCCCGCCGAGCGCGCAGAACAACGTCACGCCGAGCGAATAGATGTCGCTTTGGATGCACGGGCCGCGCCACGCCGTGGTTTCGGGAGCGGCGTACAGCGGGGTCGCCTCCCGCACGCGGACCCCCTCGTCCGGATTGTCGGTTCCGTTTTCCCCGGGAAGGACGACGGCGGAACTGAAGTCGATCAGGCACGGCGTCCCGCCCGACAGGATGATGTGCTCCGGTTTGATGTCGAGGTGCACCAGCGGCCGTTCAAGATCGTCGTGCAGGAATGCGACGGTCCTCGCCATCCCGAGCGTGACCGCTGCGGCCTCCCGGGCAGGCAGCGCGCCCCCCTCCCGGCGTACGCGGGTCTCCAGGTCGACTCCCGGCAGATACTCGAAAAGAATCCACCGTATGCCTTCGTTTTCAATCTCCCCGAACACCCGGGGCAGGGACGGATGGATGACTCCCCGCAGCAGATCGACCGCATCCAGGCTCGTGAATCCCTCCGCCGGCCGGGCGACGGAATGCCTCCCGGTCGAAAGGTCCAGCAGGAGAGTCACTCTGCGCCACTGCTTCCGTACTTCGTACTGCCCCGCGATGACCTCGCCGATCCGCATTCCTTCGCCCTCCCCGTCCGTTCCTGTCTTCATTCAAACAGGAAGGACCGCCCCTGAGGGGCGGCCCTTGCCGACAAAGACTTCCGAATGTCCGACAAATCCCGGAAGATCAGGCGATCAGCTCGTCCTTGAGGATCAGTCGCGGGGGTTTGTGCTCCGTGATGCTCTCCCGGGTGATGATGCACCGGGCGACATCGCTTCTCGAGGGGATGTCGAACATCACATCCAGCATGATCTCCTCGAGGATCGCCCGCAGTCCGCGCGCGCCGGTGCTGCGCTCCATCGCGAGCTTCGCGACGGCTTCGATGGCGTCTTCCTCAAAGACCAGCTCGACCCCGTCCATGTCCAGCATCTTGCGGTACTGCTTGAGCAGCGCGTTGCGGGGTTCCTTGAGGATCCGCACCAGCGCGGTGCTGTCCAGCCCGCTCAGGGGGGCGACGACGGGAACACGGCCTACGAACTCGGGGATCAGCCCGAAACGGATGAGATCCTGCGGGAGGATCTTTTCCAGCAGCTCGCCGAGCGGCAGGTCCCGCTTTCCCTCCGAGACCGCGCCGAAACCCATGGTCTTGACGCCGATCCGGTTCTGGATGATCTTGTCGAGCCCGTCGAACGCTCCACCGCAGATGAACAGGATGTTGGTGGTGTCGATCTGCAGGAACTCCTGATGGGGATGCTTGCGCCCGCCCTGGGGAGGTACGTTCGCGACGGTGCTCTCGAGGATCTTGAGCAGCGCCTGCTGCACGCCTTCCCCGCTGACATCCCGGGTGATCGACACGTTCTCGGACTTTCTGGCGATCTTGTCGATCTCGTCGATGTAGATGATCCCGCGCTGCGCGCGTTCGATGTTGTAGTCCGCGTTCTGGATCAGGCGCAGCAGAATGTTCTCGACATCCTCACCCACATAGCCGGCCTCGGTCAGCGCCGTGGCGTCCGCGATCGCGAACGGCACATCCAGGATCCGCGCAAGCGTCTGCGCCAGATAGGTCTTGCCGCATCCGGTCGGACCGATCATCAGGATGTTGCTCTTGGTCAGTTCAATCTCGTCGGCCTCCGCGGGCTGCGCCTTTCCGCGGCGGGCGCCCTTGGCGCGGGCCGCGCGGCGCTGCTGGCGCTCCTTGGCCTCCTGGTTGGCGTACACGCGCTTGTAGTGGTTGTACACCGCCACTGCAAGCAGACGCTTGGCGCGTTCCTGCCCGATCACGTATTCGTCCAGCGCCTCCTTGAGGGCGGCGGGGGACGGCAGTTCTTCGAGCGGGGGGACCGGAGCGCTGTCCGTCGCAGGTTCGTTCCCGTCGGAATGCAGGATCTCGTCGCAAAGCGAGACGCATTCATTGCAGATGAAGACTCCAGGGCCGGCGATCAGGCGCTCGACCTGGCTTTCATCCTTTCCGCAGAACGAGCACTCGATCCGCATCTGGTCGACATTGGACGAACGGCCGCCTTTTCCCTTGCCGCCTTTTCCGCCTTTGTCTCCGCTATCAGGCATCGGCTATCCTCTCTTTTCCATGACCCGGTCGATCAGGCCGTAAGCGACGGCCTCCTCGGCGGTCATCCAGGTATCCCGGTCGGTGTCGACCGCGATCTTTTCAATCGGCTGTCCCGTCCGCTCGGACAGGATCGTGTTGAGCCGCTGACGGATGCGCAGGATGTGCGCGGCCGCGATCTGGATGTCGGACGCCTGTCCCTGCGCACCGCCCGAAGGCTGGTGGATCATGATCTCCGCGTTGGGAAGCGCGAACCGCTTGCCCGGCGCGCCGGCCGCAAGCAGGAAAGCGCCCATGCTGGCCGCCATGCCCATGCAGATGGTCTGCACGTCCGGCTTGATGTGCTGCATGGTATCGTAGATCATCATGCCCGAGGTGATCTCGCCGCCGGGGCTGTTGATGTAGAACTGGATGTCCTTGTCGGGATCGTCCGCCGCCAGGAAAAGAAGCTGCGCCGTCACCAGACTGGCCGTGACGGAATTGACCTCCTCGCTCAGCATGACGATCCGCTCCTTGAGGAGGCGGGAGAAAATATCGTAGGAACGCTCTCCACGGTTGGTTTGTTCAACAACGATCGGTACCAGGCTCATATGCTTGTACACTCCTTCCAACCCGCAACGCCGGACGGGCGTCCATGCGGTGCCCCCCGGCGGCGGATGTAGTTTGTACTCAATATACACTCAACGTCAAAGAATGTCAAAGCCGTTCGGATCCGGTCACTCCGCCGCTGTTTCTTCGGTGTCGGCCACGGCGGGCGGATCGATCGCGACGGCGGCTTCCGCCAGGTTCTCGACGGTCTTGCGCACCGCAACGCTCTCCTTGACGTAATTGTTCTCGCCGGGAACCATACGCTCGCGGATGTCTTCCGGCTTGAGCCCGTAGTTCTTGGCCATCCGCTCGATTTCCTCGTCGACATCGGCGTCGGTCACTTCGGTCTGCTCGGCCTTGACAATCGCCTCCAGCACGAGATTGGTGCGCACGCGTTCGGCGGCTGCGGTGCGGAGCCCCTCGCGGAACTCCTCGCGGGTCTTGCCCATATATTGGAGATAGGTGTCAAGCTCGATGCCCTGGTAGCGCATCTCCATCGACTGGTTCTCGATCATGCTGTCCAGTTCGTTCTCGACCATGACGTCCGGCACATCGACCGTCGCGTTCGCAACGACCGCCTTGACGACATTGTTCTCGAACTCGGCGCGCGCCCGGGCGACGGCCCCTTCTTCACGCTTCACGCGGATGCTTTCGCGGTAGGCCTCGAGCGTGTCGAACTCGCTCACGTCCTTGGCGAACTCGTCGTCAAGTTCCGGGAGTTCCTTGACCTTGATCGAGTTGACCTTGACCTTGAAGACCGCCTGCTTGCCTTTGAGGTCGGCATTTCCGTATTCTTCGGGGAACGTGACGTTCACCTCGCACTCGTCGCCGGCGTTCCTGCCGACGAGCTGCTCCTCGAAACCGGGGATGAAGGTGCCGGAACCGATCCGGAGATCGTACTCCGCGCCTTTTCCGCCGTCGAACGCGACACCGTCGACAAAGCCCTCGTAGTCGATATTGGCGGTATCGCCGTCCGCCGCGGGGCGCCCCTCGACCGGCACGAGCCGGGAGTTGCGGTCGCGCATGCGCTCGACCTCGGCGTCGATCTCCGCCTCGGTCACGGGATAGGACGGCTTGACGGCCTCCACACCCTTGTACTGGCCGAGCGTGACCTCGGGTTTGACGGTGACGCTGACCGTGAACCGGAGCCCCTTGTCCCCGCCGATCTCTTTGATGTCGATCTCGGGACGGGAAACCGGGTCGAGTCCGTGCTCCCGGACCGCCTCCTGATAGGCGGGATTGGCGGCAAGGTCGATGGCGTCGTCGTACAGCACGCCCTCGCCGTAATACTTTGTCACAAGGCCCATCGGCGCCTTGCCCTTGCGGAAGCCGGGGACCGAGAACCGTCCGGCGTTTTTGATGTACGCCTGGGACATCGCCTTGCGGAAATCCTCCACCGGGATGTCGATGGCGAGAGTCACTACGTTGTTTTCCTTCTTTTCCAATGTCGAGCTCATGGTTTCCTCCCGTGGATCCGTTGATCCAGGTGCAGTCTTCTTTGGGGTGCTTCAAAATGCTTGAAGAGTATATCATACGCCCCCCATCAAGGACAAGGGAACCACCTGTGCGAAACGGCGCGGAGCGGCTCGGAAAACGAGGTGCCGCCCTCTCCGGTTCTTGTTTTTTCCCGCTGGCGTGCTATGATGAAAGCGAACAATCGTTCTGTTTCGAGGAGGCTGCCCCGTGGACTCGGCGATCCTGCATTCCGATCTGAACAACTTCTACGCCTCGGTCGAGTGCCTCCACCGACCCTCGCTGCGCGGAGTTCCGGTTGCGGTGGGCGGCGATCCGCTGCTCCGTCACGGCATCGTGCTCGCCAAGAACAACCTGGCCAAGGCCGCGGGGGTCCGCACCGGGGAGGCGCTGTGGCAAGCGAGGCAGAAGTGCCCCGGCCTCGTCACCCTGCCGCCCAACTATCCGCTCTACCTCCGTGTCGCGCGCAAAGCGCGCGCGATCTACGCGGACTACACCGACCGGGTCGAGCCCTTCGGGCTGGACGAGGCCTGGCTCGACGTCTCGGGCCCCGCCGTCACCCCCGACCGGGCGAAGGATCTCGCGGACACCATCCGCGGGCGCATCCGCGAGGAGATCGGCGTCACCGCCTCGATCGGCGTGAGTTACAACAAGATCTTCGCCAAGCTCGGGTCGGACATGCGCAAGCCGGACGCGACGACCGCGGTCCGCCGCGACAACTACCGCGACACCGTCTGGCGCCTCCCGGTCGAGGACCTTCTCTATGTCGGCCCCGCCACCACACGCAAGCTCCGGAGGATCGGCATCCTCACGATCGGGGACCTGGCGCGTCTGGATTCCGGCTACCTGCGGACGATGCTGGGCAAATGCGGCGACGTCCTCCACGTGTTCGCCAACGGCGAGGACACCACGCCGGTGTCCCGCCCGGACGAGACGGACGTGGTCAAGAGTGTGGGAAACAGCACGACGACCCCCCGCGACCTCCTCGACGAGGACGATGTCCGCATGGTCGTCTACGTGCTGTCCGAAAGCGTCGCCGCGCGCATGCGGGAGCAGGGATTCCTGTGCCGCACGGTGCAGATCTGCGTGCGCGACAACGAACTGGCGTCTTTCGAGCGCCAGTGCCGTCTCCGCCGGCCGACCCGGCTGGCTTCCGAGCTGGCCGGCGCCGCCATGGACCTGTTTCGGGCGAACTACGGCTGGGAGCGCCCGATCCGGAGCATCGGGGTCCGCGGGAGCGACCTCTGCACCGCGGACCTCGGGATCCAGCTCTCCCTGCTGGAGGACGAGCGCCGGCGGCTGCGCCTCGAGCGTCTCGAGTACACCGTGGACGACCTTCGCCGGAGGTTCGGACACGACAGCGTGCAGCGCGCGATGCTGCTGAGGGACCGCCCGCTGGGCGGCCTCAATCCCAAGGAGGACAACATCATCCATCCGGTCGGCTATTTCTGATCGGCCGTTTCTGACCGGATCCGCAGGCGCTCCGACGCCGACCGTCAGGAGGCGATTGCAGTGAAAGAGCATCGATACGATAATGAGGACAAGATCTACGTGCGCGTCACGGCGGTGTTCCACGAGGACGGCCGTCTGATGCCGGTGTCGTTTGTGACGGATGAGGGCCGCCGACTGCGGATCGACCGGGTGCTCGACATCCGTCCCGCCGCAAGCCTCAAGGCGGGCGGCATGGGGATCCGCTACCAGTGCGTCGCCTGCGGGCGGCCGTTCCACCTGTTCTTCGAGGAGGACCGGTGGTTTATGGAGAGGGGGAGTCTGGGCACATGTGCGGACGATATTCCGTAATGACCGAGGAGGACATCCTCGAGATGAGGGAGATCCTTGAGGAGATCAACCGCCGCTTTATGGGGGATCCCCTGCTCGGAAGCCTGCGCACCGGGGAGATCTTTCCGACCCACACCGTCCCGGTCCTCGAGGCGGGCAGGGACGCGCCGTCCCGTGCGACGCTCATGCGCTGGGGCTTTCCCCGATACCAGAGCCCCGGTGTGGTGATCAACGCGCGGAGCGAGACCGCGGCCGAAAAACCGATGTTCCGGAACGCCTTTGCGGCACGGCGCTGCGTGATCCCTTCGACCGGCTTCTTCGAGTGGCGGCACGAGGCGGGACGCAAGACCGGCGAGAAGCTGCTGTTCCGGATGCCGGGGAAATCCATGCTCTACATGGCGGGGCTGTACGGATCCTTTCCGGCTCCGGCCGGGACACCGGCGGGAACCGCGGGGGACGGTTTCACCGGGTTTGTGATCCTCACGACCCCGGCGAATGCGAGCGTCGCCCCGATCCATGACCGGATGCCGCTGGTCCTCGCGGAAGAAGAGCTGGAGGCCTGGATGCGGGAACGCCCGGCCGCGCTCAGTCTGATCTCGGAGCCCTGCCGCCATCTCCTTACGGCCGTGCCGGCCTGATTCCGGCGGCCTGCCCCGGCTGCGGCGCAACGTCTTGACAGTCCGTCCGGGTGTGGCTAGAATCGGGGTGTTCCGTGAGGGAGTAGTCCGCGCCATGCGTGGTTTGTCAACATACTGGCGGATTTCCGCCTGGCAAATCGTAAAGGATGAGACTCGCGCACATTCATGTGCGCGGGTCTTTTGCATAAGGAGGATCGACCCGTGGATTTTGTCTCCATCGTCCTGATCGCCGTCAGCCTGTCCATGGATGCCCTGGCGGTCGCCCTCTCGACCGGCATGTGCATGAAGAAGGCGCATGTGCGGGACGGTGTCCGGATCGGGCTGTATTTCGGGGGCTTCCAGTTTGCGATGCCGGTCGCGGGTTGGCTTCTCGGCCGGACCGTCGCATCGGCGGTCCAGAATGTGGATCATTGGATCGCATTCGGGCTGCTCGTGCTTCTGGGCGGAAAAATGCTGTACGAAGCGGTCCGGGCGAAAATGAACGATGAGGAATGCCCGGTCGACCCGGTCGCTCACCGGCGGTTGTTCATTCTGGCGATCGCGACCAGTATCGATGCGCTGGCGGTCGGTGTGGGATTCGCCTTCATGCAGGTGCGTATCCTGCCGGCCTCGCTGGTGATCGGCATCATCACATTCACGCTGTCCGCGGCGGGCTGCCTGCTGGGCAAGAAACTGGGCGGGCTGTTCCGCAAGTATGCGGAGATCGCGGGCGGACTGGTCCTGATCGGGATCGGCGTCCGCATCCTGGTCGAACACCTGGCCGGAGCCTGACTCTTTCTGCCGGCGATCCGGGGGATTCCGGCCGGCTGTCCGTCATCCGGCCAGCCCGATCTCGGCCGCGACGGCGCGCATGCCCTCGATCGTCTCCGTGACCAGTTCCTCGACCGTGACCCCCATGCGCTCCGCGCCGTCCCGGATGACCTCGCGGGAGCACCCCGCAGCGAACGAAGGGGTCTTGAACTTCTTCATCACCGAGCGTGTTTCAAGATCCGCCAGCGACCGGGACGGGCGCATGATCGTCACGGCCGAGATCAGGCCGGTCAGTTCGTCCGTCGCGTACAGGACCTTTTCCATCGGATGCTCCGGCGGCAGGTCGACCAGATGACCGTGGCCGTGCGACAGGACCGCGCGTACGATGCCGGGGTGGATGCCGCGTTCTTCAAGGATCTCGCGCGCCTTGATGCAATGCTGTTCGGGCCACCGTTCGAAATCGATGTCGTGCAGGATGCCGACGACACCCCAGAAATCGACTTCCGTCTCCGGAAGACCGGCCCGGCGGGCGTAGTGCCGCATGACCGCCTCCACCGCCCGGGCATGCCGCAGGTGGAACTCCTCCTGGTTGTACTCCCCGAGCATCGCCCAGGCTTCCTCGCGCGCGGGAATGCGCCCTGTCCCTTCCATCGCCATTGCCTCCAAAATCCGCGGGGTGATCCGCGCATGGTATAATTTCCACGATTATCCCTCACAGTATATCGGAAAGGACCTACATGGACGAGAACCTGGGTTCCCGAACCGCCCGGATGCTGGGACGCGACGCGGTCGACGCGCTCGCGTCAAAACGGGTCGCGGTCTTCGGACTCGGCGGTGTGGGCGGGATGGCGGCCGAGGCGATCGCCCGCGCCGGCGTCGGGCACATGGTGCTGGTGGACGCGGACCGCGTGTCTCCCTCCAACCTCAACCGCCAGATCGTGGCGCTGCACAGCACCCTTGGCCGGCTCAAGGTCGATGTGATGCGCGATCGGCTGCTGGACATCAATCCCGGGCTTGTTCTGGAAACCCACGCGGTCTTTATCCCCGCGACGGGATCGGAG
>JAGOFF010000284.1 GCA_017997315.1 Clostridia bacterium | reverse complement strand
CTGGCGCAGGGCTACGACTCGGTCGCGCTCCATACGGACGTCGAGGTCGGCGGGACCGATCAGACGTTCAACCTGCTGGTCGGGCGGAACCTCCAGGGCGCATACGGGCAGGAATCCCAGGAGGTCCTCACCTACCCCCTGCTGCCCGGCCTCGACGGGGTGCAGAAAATGAGCAAGTCCCTCGACAACTACATCGGGCTGGACGAACCCGCCCCCGTGATGTTCGAGAAGGCGATGCGGATTCCGGATTCCTGCCTGGCACAATACTTTGCGCTCACGACCGACGTCGGAGCGGACGAAGCCGCCCGCCGGATCCGGGAGGATGTGCGCGACGCACATTTCCGGTATGCGCGGATCATCACCGGAATGTATGCCGGCAGCGGACCCGCCGCGGAAGCCGAGATGCGTTACCGTCAGGTCGCTGCGGGCGGCGTTCCGGAACTGGTGATCGAATTGCGCATCCCGTCCGCGGACGCACCGGAGGGGACGATCGGGCTGGTCGACCTGCTCCGCCGCATGGGGGTGTCATCGTCCAACAGCGAAGCCCGCCGGAGCATCCTGGGGCGGGCGGTCCGGATCGAGGGATCGACCGTCGAAGATCCCGCCCGGCGGATCGACATCACACAGCCGGTCGTCATCCAGTTCGGAAAGGGCGGTTTCTACCGCGTGTGCCGTGATTGAACCGCAGCAAGGCACCACAGGTGTCACACCATGGTAATATGGTAACGGTATGTCCGCTATCCGCATGGTGATCCGGAGGGAGACCTATGACCTGCGCAAAACGCCTGTCGATCCTCGCTCTCGCCTTCATCCTGGTTCTTGCGGCCGCCGGTTGCAGCGATCTCGTCGATCCGGACCGATATCTGGAAAAAGAGATCCTGACGCTGGCCGATATGGAGAAGCTGTTCGCGGAAGAGGGCTTCAGCCTGACCAAGGTCGATGAGGGCGCGGTATCCCTCATGCTTCAGGTCCGGAACGCCACGGTTTTCTACATCCACAAAACCAGCTCGCGCAAGCTGGACGTCTATGTGTTCGACACCAAGGAACAGCGCGAGGCGGCCCGGGCGGAGTTCGACCGTCTGGAAGCGTTCGCGGGCACCATCGAGCATCAGGTATACGAGGCTAAAAACATCCTCGTGATCCTGTGGGCGGGCGCACTGACCAATGCGGATTATGACAATGTCGGGGAGGCCATGCTCCTCGCAAGCACATCCTGAGCCCGCAGCGCGGGACAGGACCGGGAGAACACCGATGATTTGATCCTCCGTCCGCAGTTGAAGATGACCCGCTGCAGGCCGTCCCGGTTCGGGATGGTCTGCGGCGGGAGGGCGGAGGTATCTTATGGCATTGATCCAGGTATCCCATCTGACGTTCGGTTACGACGGCAGCATGGAGAATCTTTTTGACGACGTCTCTTTCCAGCTGGATACGGACTGGAAACTCGGACTCACCGGCCGTAACGGCCGCGGCAAGACCACCCTGCTGAACCTGCTGAGGGGCATGTTTCCCTATCGCGGCCGGATCTCATCGCCGGTCCTGTTCGACTATTTCCCGTTTGAGGTTCCGGACCGGACACGCTCCGCTCATGAGGTCGTTCTGACCCATGTACCGGAAGCGGAGGACTGGCGCCTGGCGCGTGAGATGTCCCTGCTGGATCTGCCGGCGGAAATCCTCGACCGTCCCTACGAAACCCTCAGCCCTGGAGAACAGGGCAAGCTGCTCCTGGCCGCGTTGTTCCTGCGGCCCGGCCGCTTTCTGCTGATCGACGAGCCTACCAACCATCTGGACGAAGCCGCGCGCCGCAAAGTCTCGGAGTATCTCGACGGCAAGCGCGGATACATCCTGGTCTCGCACGACCGTCGTTTCCTTGACGGGTGCGTCGACCACATCCTGTCGATCACAAAAACCCGGATCGAAGTCCAGAAAGGAAACTACAGCACCTGGCTTGAAAATAAAGAGCGCCGAGACCGCTTCGAGCAGGCCGAGAATGACAGGCTGAAACGCGAGATCGGGCAGCTGACCGCAGCAGCCCGGCAGACCGCGTCATGGTCGGACCGGACGGAGCACTCCAAGTACCGCAACGAAAATCTCGCGGGCAAACTCGACCGCGGCTACATCGGGCATAAAGCCTCGAAAATGATGAAACGGTCCAAGGCGATCGTGCGCCGGCGTGAGCAGGCGGCGGAGGAGAAGTCCGCGCTTCTGAAGGATATCGAACGGGTCGACCGCCTGATGCTGCGCCCGCTGGAGGCGCCCAAACCGGTTCTGGTCGAGGCGTCCGGACTGTCGATCCGGTACGACGGACGGCCGGTGTTCGAGGGACTGGATTTTACGTTGAGCCGTGGGGAACGGATCGCGGTCTGCGGCCGGAACGGATGCGGCAAGTCCAGTCTGCTGCGGCTGGTGGCGGGGGAGCCTGTCCCGCATGACGGGAAACTCCTTGTCGCGGGCGGGCTGATCCTGTCCCGCGTCCCGCAGGACACCTCGGCCCTGCACGGCCGTCTGTCGGACTTCGCGCGGGACAGCGGCGTCGATGGGTCCCTGTTCCGCGTCGTGCTGGACAAGCTCGATGTCCGCAAGTCCCACTGGGATGCGGACATGCGCGACTTCAGCGAAGGGCAGAAGAAAAAAGTGCTGCTGGCGCGCAGTCTGAGCGAAAGCGCACATCTCTACCTCTGGGACGAACCCCTCAACTATATCGACATCCTGTCGCGCGGACAGGTCGAGGAACTCATCCTCGAATGTTCGCCGACGATGCTGCTGGTCGAGCACGACAGTGCGTTCATAGACGCGGTGGCGACCCGTCGTCTGGTGATCGGATGACCGGGTGCCCGCAAACGGTTCACAGGTCCAGCCGGTCGCCGGTCC
>JAGOFF010000043.1 GCA_017997315.1 Clostridia bacterium | reverse complement strand
GCACATTGGAGATGGCCTGGCTGAGTCCGGCACCCGCCAGGAACACCGTCCGGGGCCCGGTCAGCAGGGACCGTATGGTTCCGCTGACCGCAGGGATCCGGGTGATGTTCCCGATGAAAACAAAAAAGAACACAAACGTCAGAAGCAGCGCATAATCGACCTTGCGTACCTCGGCGCGCGCGAACGCAAGCAGCGGGATCAAGCCGGCGGCGAGCGCCGCCCAGGGAGGAATCCCGTCGAACACCGCGATCAGGGCGATCGCGAAGACCGCGGCGAACACAAGCAGCCGCGGGCGTGGCCGGAATACCGCTGGCTCCCTCAGTCCGGGCAGGACCGGCGTCTTTCCCAGCAGGAGGACTCCGGCCGTCAGCAGTGCCGCGGACGGAAGCGCCAGCGGCAGGACCGCGCCGAAAAACGACGACGGCGTCATCCCGAACCGGGAGTACAGGTACAGGTTCTGCGGATTTCCGACCGGAGTGAGCGCGCTCCCCAGATTGGCCGCGACCGTCTCGAGAACGACCACCGGGCCGGCGTACTCCGCCCTTCCGGCCAGCCGGAGGGCGAGCAGCGTGAACGGAACAAACGTGAGGAGCGCGACATCGTTGGTCACGATCATCGCGGAGAAATACGCCAGTCCGACCAGCGCGAACGAGAGGGAACGCATCGTGGACGCCCGCGCGACCATGCGCGCCGCGGCGGCCTCCAGCACCCCTTCGCTCCGCAGCCCTTCGACCGCGGCCATCAGGAGAAAAAGGCACACCAGCACCCGCTGGTCGATGAATCCGAGCACCGTGCGCGCATCCGCCGGCGATGCGGCGGCATAGGCCGCGGCGAATGAACCTGCGGCAAGCAGGAAGGACACGGTGAAGACCGCGTCGCGCCGCAGGAAAGCCGCCGCCTTGCGGATCAACGGTTTTCCCGCCGCCGCGTCACCCACGGGTCATGCGTCCTCCCCGTGCACGGAGGCCGGATTGAACCGGTCGACCGGTGCGCGGACTTCACCCGGACGCCCGACCATGACCATCCCGAGCGGCGCGTGGTTCGGAGGCATGTCCAGCATGCGCTTGAGGGTTCCGACGTCGAGCGAAGCACCCGGGAACACCCCGCACCACACCGCGCCCAGCCCGAGGCCGTGCGCCGCCAGCAGCATGTTCTCGACCGCCGCGGAACAGTCCATGACGAGCAGGTCGTACGTTTTCTGCACGTCGGTTTCACCGGCCACCAGAATGCACAGGTCGGCCTCGGCAGCCATTTTCGTGTACCGGCCGATGTCCGCGATCGTCGTGAGCTTCGCCCGGTCGCGGACCACATAATATTGCCGGGGCTGGAGATTGTGGGCGGACGGGGCGGCGAATCCCGCCTCCAGGATCGTGCGGAGTTCCGCGGGGGTGACCGGCGGGGCGGAACGGTCGAACCGGCGGATGCTTCTGCGGGTACGGATGGCTTCCAGTACGTCCATATGTGTTCCCTCCGGATGCCGGTTCTCCGGCTTTTTCTTCACGATACCATATCCGGACGGACCCGGGAGGCCGGATCCGGAACGGTTACCTCGGAGGCATCTCCATGACGCGCCGGAGCCAG
Organism: Clostridia bacterium; assembly: GCA_017997315.1. Classification (GTDB taxonomy): domain Bacteria; phylum Bacillota; class Clostridia; order Saccharofermentanales; family UBA5734; genus JAAYKS01. Next base: position 11,595 of record JAGOFF010000043.1, on the reverse strand, counting down.
TTGCTCTTCCGGTAGTGGATCGTCTGGATGATCGCGTTGAGCGACCAGGTCGCCATGTAGGTCATATGGATCGCCCGGATGTTGTCGTGCCCCATGATCGCGCGCAGGGCGAACAGGATCACCAGCCGGAGGGCGAACATCGAGGTCACCGAGCTGACCATCGGGAACAGCGTCTGTCCCGCGCCGCGCTCCGCCCCCGCGAAGACTCCGATGAACGCATGCGCGACAAAGAACGGCGCGAGGAACCGGAGCATCGAGACTCCGTAGTAGGCGACCCCCGCGCTGTCGGTGAACAGGCCGACGATCTGCGGGGCGAACACGTAGATCAGCGGAGAGGCGACCACGGCGTAGCCGACGGCCATGCGGAACGCGACCGTCGCGCCTTTCTTGACCCGGTCGAAGCGGCGCGCGCCCACATTCTGCCCGACAAACGTCGTGACCGCGAGCCCGAGGTTGCCCATCGGCATGATCGCGAACGCGTCGAGCCGGAAATAGGTGATGGTGCCCGCCATCATGTCGGTCCCGAAGCTGTTGATGACGCTCTGGATGATGATGTTGGAAAACGACACGATCGCGCCCTGGACGCCGGTCGGCAGCCCGATCCGGATGATCCGCCAGGCGATCGCCGGATGGAAGCTGATCCGGCGGGGATGGAGCCGGAAGTCCTCCCTCTCCCGCATCAGCGCACCAATGCACAGCGCCGCGGCCACGAACTGGGACAGGACGGTGCTCCAGGCCACGGCGGCGACGCCCCAATGGAAGCCGAGCACAAACAGGTAGTTGAGTGCGATATGGAGGATGGAGGACGCGACGAGATAGTACAGCGGCCGGCGGGAGTCGCCCATCGCGCGCAGGATTCCGGAAGTCATGTTGTACATCAGCGAGGCGATAAGCCCGCCAAAGTAGATCCGCAGGTACAATACCGCGTCCGGCAGCACGTCGGCCGGAGTGTCCATCGCGCGCAGGATGGCAGGCGACGCGCCGACCCCGACCAGGGTGAGAAGCGCGCCGAGGGCCAGCGTGACCCCGATCGCACCGTGCAGCACGGCCTGGAGGCCCTCGCGGTCCCGGCGGCCGAAATACTGCGAGATCAGTACGCCCGCGCCGGTTCCGATCCCCATGAAAAACGATACGATCGTGTTGCACAGCGGGTTGCTGACCCCGACCGCGGCGAGCGCGATGTCGCTCACATGCTTGCCCACGACCGCGGCGTCGATCGCGTTGTACATGAGCTGGAAGAAATTGCCGAGGATCATGGGGAACGCGAAGGCGAGCAGCTGCTTCCAGATGACACCCTGCGTCATGTCCATATGCTTGTTGTCGGCCACCGGTTCTGCACCTCCCGGGGATTGTCCAGCCAAGTATACACTGCCGGAGCTCCGCCTTTCTTTTGCCGTTTTGGAGAAAAACAGAACGAATCCGTTCTATCGTTTGTCAGACACGATACAGGCTGGAACCGGTTTGCTACAATGACTCCGAAGACACGCCGCGAACGGTGCGACTGCACGCCGTGCGGCGCAAGGAGGCAACCATGATCATCCACGTCGTGGCCAGGAACACCGTGAAACCGGACCGCGTCGATGAATTCATCGCGACCGCGAAGAAGCTCATCGAGGCGACCCACCGGGAAGAGGGGTGCATCTACTACCAGCTTCACCAGGACATCGCAAATCCGGCCGTCCTGACGTTCATCGAACAATGGACAAGCAAGGAAGCGCTCGATGCGCACATGGCCTCGCCGCACTTCCGGGAGATTGTGCCCCTGCTCGGAGAGATGGACGAAAAGCCGAGTGAAGCGGCCCTCTACAGAAAAGTCTGAGGAGAATTCCCCATGCATGATCCGGTGTTTTCCCGGTTTGCCCCTGCCCCGGTCGGGCCGTACTCCCAGGCGGTCCGGGCGGGAAAAACCCTGTACGGCGCCGGCCAGCTCGGGCTGGATCCGGCGACGGGCCGACTCGCGGGGGATACCGCTGCGCAGGCCGGCCAGGCGCTCCGGAACATCGAAGCGGTACTGGCCGCCGCGGGCGCGTCGATGCGGGATGTCGTGCGCATGACCGTCTATCTGGTCGATCTCGGGGAGTTTGCAGCGGTCAACGCGATCTATGCCGGCTTCTTTGCGGACAATCCGCCCGCGCGCTCGACGGTCCAGGTCGCTGCGCTGCCGCTCGGCGGACGCGTGGAGATGGATTTCATCGCGGTGCTGCCCTGATCCGGAATCGCCGCGTCAGTCCGTCCGCGGATTCTTTTCCGTGAAGGTGAAGACTCCGATCCCGACCGCGATGGTCAGGTTGAGCGAGTCGATGTCCGTCGTCTGCGGAATGCGGACGGCCTGTCCGATCCGGCCAAAGGACGGATCCAGGCCGGTCGCCTCGTTCCCGAACACCAGGGTGTACCGCGGCGAGGCCGGGCAGTCGGACACGCGCAGCGTCCTCTCCCCGTCCAGCATGAACGGATAGAAATCACGGTCGGTATTGCGGGCGGCATACTCGTCGAACGAGCCGAACACCTCGGTCCGGATCCGGAACAGCGCGCCCATCGATGCCCGGACGGTACGCGGGTGGAACACGTCCGCGCACGGAGCGACGAGTCCCAGGTCCCGGATTCCGAAGCCCGCCAGGGTCCGCAGGATCGTTCCCAGGTTGCCCATGTCTCCCGGATGGACGAGCACCACATGGTCCCGGCTGCCGATGAGCCGGTCCGCGTACTTGTCGAACACCGCGGCGGCGTAGCAGTTCTCCTTGGGGCTGAGACGCGACAGCAGCCGGTCGTCGGTCCGGACCGGAACGTGCAGCGCGGCGCAGCGTGCCTCCAGCCGCTCCCGGTCTGTAAAGCCGGAGTGGACATACACCCCGCGGACGGCCTCCGGCCGGGCGTCGAGCAGCTCGTAGGTCGGGAAGGCACCGAGGGTGTAGGAGTAGTCGTATTCCTTTTTATAGGGTCTGACGCGTTCGTCCTGCGGATGGTCCGATGCGGGCATTCGGCGCTCCCTTCTGTCCTTCCTTCAAACTCCCGTCTCCCATTGTCGCTTCCCGGGGCGGTCCTGGCAAGCGGAGGCGTTCCGGCGGCGGTCCCGTTACGATCCCGTCGATTTGTAGTGCCGCACCCCGATCCTCCACACCGCCAGGCAGGGAAGGATAAAGACGATGGCGCCGACCGGCGCGAGGATCGACCACGGTCCGCCGCCGCGCGCGAGCACGTACCGGAGCGGGATGTGGTTCACGAGCGCAAGCGGGACCACGTAGGTGAAGAACCGGCGGAACCAGTCCCGGTAGATGGTCATCGGATACTGTCCCATCTGCCGTCCGCCGTCGGTCAGGAGATTCGCGACCTCCACCCCCTGGACGGTCCAGAAACATATCGTCGAGACCAGGATCATGATGCCGCCGAACACCCCGACCCCTCCCAGGAAAGACAGCACGAGCGCCGCGATCCGGCCGAAGGTCCACGGGATGTCCAACCCGCTCAGCGCGACGGCCAGCGCGAGCCCTCCCTGCGTCAGCTTGCCCAGCCGCGTCCAGTCGAACTCGCTGCCGAGCACCTGCAGTTCCAGCGGCTGCGGACGCAGCATCAAGCGGTCGAAGTTCCCGGTCCGGATGAGGTTCGAAAACACGTCGAATCCCCGGAAGACCATTTCCGCGATGCCGAACGAGACCATCATCACCGAGTAGAACAGCGCGACCTCGTAGAACGTCCATCCCCCCAGCGTACCGAACCGCCGGAACAGCAGCCAGCCGCCGAGAAACAGCGTCAGCTGGCTCAGGAACTGCGCGATGAACAGAAGAGTCGACGACAGCCGATACTGCATCTGCGACCGCAGGATCATCCCGATGTAGCGCATCCACAGCCTCATCCGGTCACCCTCCCTGCACCGTGACGCGCCGCAGGATCCGGTGCAGCGCGGCGTATCCGGCCGCCGCGAGCACCGCCGCCCAGGCACCCTGGCGCAGCATCAGCAGGGGGACCTCCGCGGACGGGATGTGCCCGGAGTAGACCCGGAACGGAAGATCCGCGGTATACGCGAACGGGAGGAAGTACGCCGCGCGCTGCAGCCCCTCCGGCATCAGCGGAATCGCGATGACCCCGCCGCTCAGGAACTCCGCGACGACCGAGAACACCTGGGAGGTCCCGGCAGGGGACATCGTGACAAAGGTCAGCACATAGATCAGCATGGTCAGCGTGACCACGATCAGCAGCCCCAGCAGCATCGTCCCGAGAAATCCCAGGAACGACGCGACCGACGCGGGCGGTCCGAGCCGGAACGGGCGGGGCAGGACCGCGGCGACCGCAAGGAGCGGTACGCATCGAAGCGCGGCCGCAGCCACCCGTTGGGCTAGGAGCCGGGCGTACCAGAATCCGTACAGGTCGACCGGGCGGCACAGTTCGTAGGCGACGTTCCCGTTCAGGATCAGCCCGAACAGCTCACTGTCGCGGAACCAGAGCATGATCAGCGAGAGGAACGCCTGCTGGAGCCACACATACACCGCGAGCTGCGGCATCGAGATCGGCTGCGTTCCGGTGCCGGAACGGTAGAACGCGTCATAGATCATCAGGAACAGGAATCCGAAAAAGAACTGCGTCGCCACACCCGCCCAGGCGGCCGTGCGGTAGGTCAGACCGGAGCGGAGACGCAGCCGGAAGTACGATGTGTACGCCCTCACAGCTCGTAGTCCTTGTACAGCCGGTCGATGATGACGTCGGCTTCGGTGGCGCCGTCCCCGTCGTACCGCTTCTTGAGCTCCGCGAATCCGCCGTCGTAGAGGATGCGGCCTTTGCCGATCAGCATGACCCGGCTGCAGAGCGCCTCGATGTCGTGGGTGTCGTGGGTCGTGAGCAGCACCGTCACCCCCCGCTCCTGGTTCTCGGTGCGGATGAAGTCGCGGATGGCGAGCCGGGCGGTCGCGTCCAGCCCGATCGTCGGCTCGTCGAGAAACAGGATGGACGGCTCGTGCAGCATCGATGCGGCCAGTTCGCACTTCATGCGCTGCCCCAAGGACAGCTGGCGCACCGGAGTGGTCAGCAGCGGCCCGAGCCCGAGGGACTCGACCAGCCGGTCCCGGGTTTTCACGTAACGGTCCTGCGGTACCCGGTAGATGTCCCGCAGGAGGTCGAACGAGTCGATGACCGGGGTGTCCCACCAAAGCTGCGTGCGCTGCCCGAACACGACCCCGATCCGGGCGACGTGCCGCCGGCGGTGACGCCAGGGAACGATGCCGCCGATCTCGCAGGTTCCGGAGTCCGGGGTCAGGATGCCGCTGAGGATTTTGACCGTCGTGCTTTTGCCGGCGCCGTTCGGACCGATGTACCCGACGATCTCGCCGGGCGCGATGTGGAACGAGATGCCGTCCAACGCGCGCACGGTCTCAAAACGTGGATGGAAAAACGAGCGTACTGCGGCGCCCATTCCGCTCGCCCGCCGGGCGACGCGGAAGGTCTTGGACAAGTTGTCAACCGTGATCATGAAACCCACCCACGATGCGGCATCCCTGGAACGGACGCGGCGGCCAGGCCGGAAACGGAAGATGTATGCTCAAAATGACAGGCGGATAATATATCACTCTTGCCTCAATGTCTGCAAGAACACCGTATGATGAAAATCACGGAATGTCACCCTGGCGTGAACGATGAGCGGCCGGCGTCACACAACAATGAAACATTTTTGAAGAATTATCACAAAACACCCCCCGAAAAAACGGCACACAAGCGATATACCCCATAGGGAAGTCCCACGCCCCAAAACCCATCCCGCCGGACAGCGCGCGTCCGACGGAAAATCGGAGGTGGAACCGCTTGGACGCGATCACGCTGGAGAGTCTTGATATGCAGACCCGCGACAAGGCCAAACCGGACGAGTATGACGTCGAGATCCTGGTCCAGCGGATTCGCGACGGCGAAACCGAACTCCGGGACGTACTGATCGACCGGTCCATGCCGTTCATCCGCAGCCGTGTCATGCGGGCGCTGAACACGCGGCAGGTGGACGACACGGATGAACTGAGCGTCGCCATCCTCGCCTTCAACGAAAGCATCGACCGGTACAAGGCTTACGAGCCGGGGAGTTTCCTCCGGTTCGCCTCCACAGTCATCAACCGACGGATCATCGACCATCAGCGGCGGATGCAGCGTCAGTCCCGCGCCCTCCCGTTCAGCAGCGTGGAGTTCGAAGACGGGCTGCCGTTCGAGGAAAGCCGCTACGCGGATTCCCGTTCCGACCTGGCCGGGGATATCGAAATCGAGGAGGAGATCCACTTGCTTGAGAATCGTCTTGCCAGCTTCGGGATGAAGATGGAAGACATGCACAAGGAGACTCCGAAACACACCGACTCCCGCCTCCTGTGCATCTCCGCCGCCCGAAGGATCCTTGCGGAACCGGCCATGGTGACCTCGCTGTACGCCAGCTGCAGGCTGCCGGTGGCGGAACTCGCGCTCAAGACCGGACTGCACCGCAAAACCATCGAGAAGAACCGCCGCTTCATCATCCTGCTCGTCCTCCTGCTTGACAGCGAGCTCGAGACCATCAAGTCGTATATCGATGCGTTTTACGGGCAGTGCGGCAAAGGAGGGAACGCGTCATGAAAGGATCACTCAAGGGCATCGTCATGAAGATCGCCGACGGCAAAGCCCATGTATTCACCAATGACTGCCGCATGGTCGTCACCCCCGCCACCGCCGAGATGGCCGTCGGCCGTGAAATCACCGCCCGCGCGCCGGAAGCGGCCGCAAAGCCCGTCTCCTGGAAAAACAGACGCGTACTGGTTCTCCGTTCCGCTGCGGCCGCTGCCGCTGTCCTCCTGCTGGTCGCGGCCGCCGTGTCGTTTCCGGCCCTCGTGGACTGGATCCGTCCGGTCAAGGCCGGCGCGCTGGTTTCGATCGACATCAATCCCAGCCTGCAGATCCGCCTGGATGCAGACCTGATTGTCCATGACGTGTTTCCGATCGACGAAGACGCCCGGATCCTGTCGAAGACCGTCGATCTGCGCGGCTTGGCCTTCGAAGAAGCCATGGACCTGTGGGTCGCCGCCGCAAAGGCGCGCGGCATGGGCGGGGACGGCAACATCCTGATCACCGCGCTGTACGACGGGGACGGCACGGAAATCCGGCAGCGCCTGGACTCTCTGACCATCCCGGGCGTGCAGCTGACCGTCCGCAGCAAAGAGGTCGACAATGTCGACAAGAACACCCTGCTGCTGGACGCGACAAGCAACGGGCTGTCGATCGGGTACCAGATGCTGCTCGGGGACCTCGAGGGCGGAAACATCGACCTGTCCGCCGAAGACATCGCCGACATCCCGCTGGGCGAGCTGATCGAGTATCTCAACAATCTCACCGCGCCGACCCCGACCGTGACCCCGACGCCCAAGCCCACCACGAAGCCCACCGCGCTGACCACCCCGATGCCCACGATGCCTCCGACCCCTACCCCCACGCCGGAGCCGACCCCGACGCCCGAACCGACCGCGGCCGCGACCGCCGCCCCCACCGCCGCTCCCACCGCTCCGCCGTACCAGAACCGGTTCTCCGTGACGGACAACGGCGCGGGACTGACGCTCAACTGGGGCATGGCGCCCGATGCCGGCCTCAAGTACTACAAGGTCGTCGTCTCCGCTTCGGACAGCACCCCGATGTACTCCGAGAACGGGTACCTGTACGCGTTGGACCGCGGAACGACCTCCTGCACGGTCGACAACAAGTGCAAGTACAACAGCGGGGACTTCGGGGGCTGGCTGGTACCGGGCCAGAGCTACTACTTCGCGGTCACCTACGTGTACGCGGACTACAAGGTTTCGTCCAACGTGGTGTACGCGGCCTACAACGGGCCCGCCTATGTCCCGCCGACGCTTCCGACCGGCATGCAGGTCAAGCTGACCGCGGAAAACACCCTGTCCTGGGATCGCTCCCCGGTCGAAACCGGATTCCAGTACTACAAGGTCGTATTCTCCAAGACCAACGCCGCCCCGATGTATCCGGACTACGGCTACCTGTACGCGCTGGGCATCAATGAAACATCGCGCACCTTCGCCGCCAACCAGGGATACAACAATGGGGACTTCGGCGGAAAACTGATCGCAGGCGACACCTACTATGTCGCGATCACGTACGTGTACAATTTCGGGAAAGTCAGTTCCAACGTGCTGCAGGTGACGGTGCCCGGCGCGGTGACGCCGACGCCGTTCCCGACAGGCGGATCCCTCTCCTTGGAGGGAGCCGCGACGTTGAAATGGACAAATACCGTCGCAGGATCCGGCTTCAGCTACTACAAAGTCGTGTTCTCCAAAAACGACAGTACCCCGAGCTACGATGAGAACGGCTATCTCGCTGCGATCGGGGATTCCAGCGTCATGACGCATACGTTCAACAATGGCGACTGCTATAACGGAGCCAACGACTTCGGCGGATGCCTCGAGTCCGGCGAGACCTACTACGTCGCCATTACGTACGTGTACGGATCGACCAAGTACACGTCCAACGTCATCCAGGTGACCGTGCCGTAACGGCCGGCTCCTCCCCCTACAGGTCCGGACGGCGCATCCGTTTGGACGGGCCGATGGAAAAGGCTGCCGGCAGGGATGCCGGCAGCCTTTCCGAATATCCGTGGGTCCGGGGCCAAGGTCCGGGGCGAGCGTCAGCCTGCGGCCGGTTCCGTTCCGTCCGCGGCGGGCGCGTTTGCGAACTGCGCCTGGTAGAGGGAATGGTAGAAGCCTTTCTTTTCCAGCAGTTCCTCGTGGCTTCCCTGCTCCACAACACGGCCCTGGTTCATGACCAGGATGGTGTCCGCGTTCCGGATCGTGGACAGCCGGTGCGCGATGACAAAGCTGGTCCGGCCCTGCATCAGGTGGGCCATCGCCTGCTGCACGATCACCTCGGTGCGGGTGTCGACCGAACTGGTCGCTTCGTCCAGGATCAGGATGCGCGGTTCCGCGAGGAACGCGCGGGCGATCGTCAGCAGCTGTTTCTGGCCTTGCGAGATGTTGGACGCGTCGTCCTCGAGCACCGTATCGTACCCGTCCGGCAGCGTGCGGACGAAATGGTCCACATACGCCGCGCGGGCCGCTTCGCGGATCTGCTCCTCGGTGGCGTTCTCCCGTCCGTAGGCGATGTTCTCGCGGATGGTCCCCTTGAACAGCCAGGTGTCCTGCAGGACCATCCCGATCGGCCGGCGTAGCGTCTCGCGCGGCATGTCTCGGATGTCGGTCCCGTCGACGCGGATCACACCCGCGTCGATTTCGTAGAACCGCATGAGCAGGTTGACCAGCGTGGTCTTGCCTGCCCCCGTCGGTCCCACGATGGCGACCGTCCGCCCGGGTTCGACGGTGAGGTTCATGTCTTCGATGAGCGGGGTGTCCTCCTTGTAGCGGAACGACACGCCTTCGAATCGGACGTCCCCGAGGACGGCCTCCTTGGCGGAGGACTCGCCGGCACCGGGCGACTCTTCCTCTTCGTCGAGCAGTTCGAATACGCGCTCGGCGGACGCCGCGGTCGACTGGATGAGATTGAAGATGCTTGCGGTCTGGGCGATCGGCTGGGTGAACTGGCGGGAATACTGGATGAACGCCTGGATGTCGCCGAACGAGATGCTCCCCTGGGCGATCCGGATGCCGCCGACCACACAGATGACCACATAGTTGAGGTTGTTGAAGAACGTCATGACCGGCATGACGATCCCGGAGATGAACTGCGCCTTGAACGAGGAGGTGAACAGCCGCGCGTTGTGGGCGTCGAACCGGCGGACCGCCTCGTCCTGCTTTCCGTACGCCTGCACCACCCCGTGGCCGGAAAACATCTCCTCGATGTGGCCGTTGAGGTCGCCGGTGCTTTCCCACTGGATCGCGAACTGCTTCTGGGAGCGCTTGGCGATCTGTGCGGCGACCACCCCGGCGAGCGGAAGGGTGACCAGCGAGACGAGCGCCAGCAGCGGGCTGATCGTGACCATCATGACCAAAACGCCGACGATGGTCAGGATGGCGGTCATCACCTGGGTGACGCTCTGGCTGAGGGTCTGCTGGATGTTGTCGATGTCGTTCGTGACGCGCGACAGCACGTCTCCGCGCGGCTTGCCGTCAAAGTAGCGGATCGGGAGCCGGTCCAGCTTCTCGTCGACGCGCTTCCGGAGGGTGTAGACCGTTTTCTGCGTGATCCCGGCCATTTCCCAGATCTGGAACCAGCCGAACAGCGCGCTGAGCAGATAGACGCCCAGCAGGAGTGCCATGACCCGGCCGATCGCGGCGTAGTCCACGCCTTCGCCGATCCGGATGTCCATGCCGGAAAGCATGTCCGAGATGCGCGACGCGTCCCCGGACGAGAATCCCAGAATCATGGCCTTCAGCTGCTCCGCGGGCATCTGCGCGACCATCGCCGCGATCGGCGCGAGCCGCTCGTCCCCTTGCGCGAGGATCGCCGCGGACACCGCCGCGGGATCGACTCCGGCCGGAGACTGCGCCATGCCGGCCAGTTCGTCGCTGCCCAGCGTACCGAGCATGAGCAGCAGGGTGTCCTTGTCCATCCAATCCGGCACCGTGCCCCCGAACGCATCCGCCACCTGGCCTGTAACCACGCGGCTCATGACGCCGTTGAACAGGATGTTGGTCCCGCGGCCCATGATCTTGGGGCCTGCGATGCTGAACACGACGCTCAGGACCGAAGCCAGCAGGACGGCCAGCAGGCCGTTGCGGTACGGCAGGAGGAAGGAAAGGAGCCGGCGCATGGTCCCTTTGAAATCCCGGGCCTTCTCGGCCGGTGCGCCCATGCCCATCGGTCCCCTTGGGGGACCGCCCGGCCGGGTTGCGGGGTTTCTCTGCGGCTTCGGCGCCGCGCCGCCCGCCGGGGGTTGTGGAATCGGTCGGCGGCTCATGCGGTCACCTCCCCGGGCAGGACCGGTTGTCCGAGTTCGTCCTTGGAAAACTGCGAGGAAACGATCTCACGGTACACTTCGCAGGTGTCGAGCAGCTCCCGGTGCGTCCCGATCCCGGCGACCGATCCCTCGTCGAGGACGATGATCCGGTCGGCGTGCAGCACCGTGCTGATCCGCTGGGCCACGATGATCACCGTGGCGTCGCGCGTCTCGTCGCGGAGCGCCTCCCGAAGGGCGGATTCCGTCCGGAAATCCAGCGCGGAGAAGCAGTCGTCGAACACATACACCTCGGGACGCCGGACGATCGCCCGCGCGATGGCGAGCCGCTGCCGCTGGCCGCCTGATACGTTGGTACCCCCCTGCTCGATCGGGGCGTCGAGCCCCCCCTCCATCTCCTCGATAAACGGAAGCGCCTGCGCGATGCGGAGCGCATGGCGGACTTCCTCGTCGGTGGCGCCGGGCCGTCCGTCCCGCACATTGTCCGCAACGCTCCCGCGGAACAGGAACGCTCGCTGCGGCACAAACCCGATGCGGGCGCGCAGATCGTCCAGCGCGAGTTCCCGGATGTCCGTGCCGCCGATCTCAACCGAACCCTCGGTCACGTCGTAGAAACGCGGGATCAGGTGGACGAGCGTGGACTTGCCGCAGCCGGTCGAACCGACGATGGCGGTGACTTCGCCCGGATGCGACTCGAATCCGATGCCGCACAGCACCGGATCCTCCGCACCGGGATACCGGAAGCCCACTCC
>JAGOFF010000042.1 GCA_017997315.1 Clostridia bacterium | reverse complement strand
CGGCAGTCGGGCGCTGCTGCTGGTGCCCGAGCAGACCAAGGCGGAAGCCGAGCGGCTCTATCTGGAACGGACGGGGCGCACCGGGATCCTCCTGGCGGAGGTGCTGAGCTTTTCCCGGCTTGCGTACCGCATCCAGGGTGAGATCGGCGGACTGTCGCGCACCTGCGTGGACGGCGTCGGCAAGTCCGTCCTGCTGCACACCCTCCTCAAGGAGAACCGGGACCGTCTGCAGGCGCTGGCCGCGGGCGCGGGACGGCCGGGTTTCGTGCCGCAGGTCGGGCAGGTGCTCGGCGACCTGCGGAGGTACGGCGTCGAACCCGGTCAGCTGCAGGAGGCGGCGAGGGAGGCTGCCGGCGAGGATCGCCCGTTTGCAGCCAAGGCCGGGGACCTGGCGTTCCTGATGGAGGCATACGCGGAGCGGATGCGCGGGCTGGGACTGTATGACCGGGAGGATGACCTGTGGCGCCTCGCGGACACCCTGGAGGCCCTGCGTGCCGCGGCCGTGACAGACGACGCGGAGATTCCCTGGCCGCTCTCCCGCGCCGCTTTTCTCGCGTCGGCTTCCGTCTGGGTCACCGGTTTCGCCCAGACGCGCGAGTTCACACCGCAGGAATATGCGGTGCTCGACGGGCTGGCGGGCGTGTGCGCCCGGGTGACCGTCACGGTCTGTGCGGACGGCGTCCCGGGGGACGATGACGCGGTCGCATCCGGGCCCGACGCGTTCCGGATCGGCCGGCAGACCGCGTACCGGCTTGCGGCCCGGCACCCGGGAACACGCGCGGAACGTGTGCCTCACAGCCTCCCGGGAGTGTTCGCGCGGATCGCGCGCGGGATTCTGGGAGATCGGGTGCTGACGCCTGATGGCGTCACACCCTGGGAAGCGTCGCCTGCGGACGCCGTTCCCGGAGAAGCGTCGCCTGCGGGTACCATTTCCGGGGAGGAGGCGCCCTCCCCCGCGCCGGTCACGACCGCGCTGTTCCGCAGCCAGGACGACGAGATCCGCTGGGTCGCGGGCGAGATCCGCCGGCTGACCCTGACCGGCGGCTACCGGTACGGAGACATCGCGGTAGGGGTCTCGAACCCGTCCGCCTATCTATCCCCGCTGCGTGCGGTGTTCCGCGAGTTCGGGCTTTCCCCGTTCATCGACGAGCCCCGGCCGCTGTCCGGGACGCCGTTGTACCGCTTCATAAAAAGCCTGCTCGACCTCAAGGTCCACGATTGGTCGCTCCCCGCGATCACGGCCTGCCTGCGTTCGGACTTCTGCCGCATCGGCCGCGGTGAGGCCGACCGGCTGGAAAACTTCCTGCTGGCGCGCGGCCTGACCGGCGCCGGGCGGGTGTTCGACGACCGCCGGTATCGGGCGGAGTACGATGCGCTCGCCGCGGTGCCGCCCGAGGAGGAGGCCGAAGCCGAACCGGATCCGGACGAAGTCCGGGCGGGACGGGGCGGCCGGCGCACCTCCGGACGTGCGGCCGCCCGGGAGGCCCGCATGCTGCGCGACCGGGTGCTCGTGCCGCTGCGCATTTTTCTGGACCGGCTGGCGGCGGAACCGGGTTGTGCGGGCAAGTGCCGGCTCCTTACGGATTTTCTCGCGGAGTACGGCGTCCGGGATGCGGTCTCCGCACGTGCGGAGTCGCTGCGTGCGGAGGGGGAGGACGAAGCCGCGGTCACGCTGGTGCGCGCATGGAACGGAATCGCGAACGTGATGGAGCAGACCGCCGCCATCGCCGGAAACGGGGCGTACGGCATGGAGGAGTTCCGGGATGCGCTGGCTGCGGGCATGGAAGGGGCCGAGAGCGGCGCCATTCCCCCCGTCATCGACCGGATCACCGTGTCCGGCTACTCCCGGGCGGGATTCCGGCGTGCACGCGCGCTGTTTCTCATCGGCGCGAGCGAGGAGTCCTTTCCTTCGTCCGCACCGCCCGAGGGACTGCTCAAGGATCCGGACCGGGAACGCCTGTCGGCCCGGTTGGGCATCCGCCTGCCGAGCGTGCTGCGGGATCAGGTGTTTGCGGACGCCGCGCTGTCGCATGCGCTGCTGACCGCACCGTCCGACCGGCTGTACATGACCGCGCCGGTCGACCGGCGTCCGGCGTCGGGAACCATGGACATCCTGCGCCGGCTGATTCCCGATGGCATCCACTTCACGGCCGGTCCGCCGGAAGCGGCGGATCCGCGTGTCGCGGCGGTACGGCCCGCAAGGCGCTTCCTGCTCGCCGCGGCGTCCGATCCCACCCTGCCCGGGGATCCCGGCCGGTTGACGGTGCTGCGCGCTCTCGCGGACACGCTGGGCATGTCCGGCGGGGACGATGCCGGACGACGCTGGCTCGGTTGGATCGGGGAGGACCGGGCTGCCGTGCGGCTCCCGGCCGCCCTGGTGCGGGAAGCCGCGGGACGGGACGTCCGGATGAGCGTGTCCCAGCTGGAGAACTATGCCTCCTGCCCGTATGCATACCTATCCCGGTATCTGCTCCGGCTCCAGGACCGGGAGGTCTGGACCCCGCTGGCGACCGATACCGGCAGCATGCTCCACGGCATCCTGGAACTCGCGGTACGGGGGCTGTCCGCCGATCTGGCCGCCGCGGAGGACGATGTGGGGCGGCAGGCGGTTTTCGAACGGTGGTGCGCCCTGGATTTCGAAGCCTTCGCCGAGGCGTGCATGCGCGAAATCGCGGAACGGGACGGATACGGTCTGTTTTTCGACGCCGGCATCCGCGCGTCGGGAGGGCGGCGCGTCCGCCGCCTTGGATCGGCGTCGCTGGGTGCCGTGATCGGCCAGCTGGCGTCCGGAGACGCGGTTCCGCTCTGCACGGAATGGCGGTTCGGTACGGACGGCCCCGGCGAATTCACGCTGCATGTACAGGGCACGGACATCACGTTCCGCGGAGTGGTCGACCGGGTCGACCGGGTCGGCCCGGCCTGTTCCGGAGCGGAACCTGCCGGCGGTTTCTTCCGCATTGTCGACTACAAGAGCGGGGATGTGTCGTTCGATCCGGACAAGGTGTTCTACGGACTCTCGCTGCAGCTCCCGGCCTATGCCGCCGCGTACGGCCTTGCACATCCCGGCGCGCGGGCGGCCGAACTGGCCTACTTCCGGTTCCAGGCGCCGATGGCGGCGTGCACCGCACATGAAGGCCGTCCGGACGATACGACCGTCGGGACGCGTATCGCCCGGCAGTTCCAGCTTCGCGAGACCGGGCTGGGCCCGGACGCGATCGCCGAGGTCACCGCGCACACCGTCGGCCGGATGGATGCGCTCTGCGGCGCGCTGCTTTCAGGCAAGGCCGACGCGCGCCCCGCCAGGATCGGGTCCGCCCCGGCAGCCTGCCGGTACTGCACCTACCAGGCGGTGTGCGGTCACGAGGGCAAGCTTTTTTTCCACATGAAACCGTTGGCGGAACGGATTCCGCGCGAGGTGGAAAGCCACCGGATGCGCCGGTTGCTTGTTGCGATCCGGGACCAGGCGGACAAGGAGGGCGGAACCGATGGAATTCACGACTGAACAGCTCGCTGTCATCCGCGCGCTCCCGGAAAACCTGCTGATCTCCGCCGCGGCGGGCTCCGGCAAGACCACCGTGCTGGCGGAACGGATCGCGCGCCGGGTCGCGGAGGGACAGGCGGACATCCGCCGGCTGCTGGTCATGACGTTCACCGAGGCTGCGGCCGCAAGCATGCGCCGGAAAATCGGGGACCGGCTGCGCGAAGAACTCGAGGCCGCGCCGGACCCTGCGCAGCGCGCGTATCTGTCGCGCCAGCTGGCCGCGCTTCCGCGCGCGTCCGTATCGACGATCCATTCATTCTGTCTGGAGGCGTTCCGGTCGTTCCAGTACCTGCTCCGGGACGGGGACGGGCAGCCGCTCGCGGAGCCCGGGGCGGGGGTGGTCGATCCCGCGGCGGCCGGACTGCTGTTCGCGGATGCGCTGGATCGCGTGCTGACGTCGTTCTACCTGTTCTGCGACGCCGTCGCGGACGGAGGGGAAGCGGCTGCGACCGCGCCTGTCCCGACGGGACTCCCGCCGCGCGGACTCCGCCCCGCCCCGTTCGTCCTCGGCCGGGAATCCGAAAGCGCCGGGGAATGGACGTCCTCCTTCCTGCTGCTGTGCGACGGATTCAGCCCCGGACGGGACGACCGGGCGCTTCGGGAGCTCGCGACATCGATGCATCGGTTCCTCCGCAGCATGCCGGACTACGAGGACTGGGCGGCGGAGGCGCTCGCCCGGCTGGAGGAGGCCGGACGGGATTTCGCATCGTCCGGATGGGCGGACACGCTGCTCCGCCAGGCCCGCGTACTGCTGGACAAATCCGCGGCTGCGATCCCCGGACTGCTGGCGAGGCTGGACCAGGGGATTCCCTTTGTCAAGGACGCGCGGAGAAACGCGGAGCACACCGCCAGCTTCCGGTTGCTGCTGGAGTCCCTCGGCAGACTGGCGGACGAGGCCGGACGGGATCTCGATGAGGATGCGGCATCCGGGTGGGACCGGCTGGTCGGACTGGCGCGCGCGCTGCCGGATCCCCCGCTGCCCTCGGCATCGCGTGATCCGGAGGCGCGGGAGTTCCAGGACGACTTTCTGCGCGACATCCCCGAGACCGTCCACCTGCTGACCGGGCGCATGGCGACAAAGAAATACACCGAACGGTTTGTCCTCGACACCCGGCCGCTGTTCACGCGGACCGCGGCGGACATCGGCGGCGACATCGCCGCCATGGTCCCGCCGGTACGGCGGCTTCTCGAGACGGTACTGCTCGCCGACCGCGTGTACTCGGCACTCAAGAACCAGGAACGCGGGATCGACTTCTCCGACTTCGAGCATTTCGCGCTGCGTATTCTCCGGACACCCGAGGCGCAGGCCTATTACCGGGAACGGTACTCCGAGGTCTACATCGACGAATGCCAGGATACCAGCAGCATCCAGGACGAGATCGCGGCAGGCGTCGCTTCGACGGGCATCTTCATGGTCGGGGACGTCAAACAGAGCATCTACCGGTTCCGCCATGCCAATCCGACGCTGTTTCTCGAGCGCTCACGCCGCTACGAAACCGGCGACGGCGGACGGCTGCTGGGGCTCACACGGAACTTCCGGAGCACGGGTTCCATCCTTGAGGCGGTGAACCGGCTGTTCCGTCAGGTCATGAGCGAAGCCGCGGGGGAGATCGACTACAACGACGCACACGCGCTGGTCCCTGCGGACGGCGCTCCGGAAGGGGAACCTGTCGAACTGATGCTGGTCGGTCTGCGGCGGGAGACACCGGAGGCCGGGACGGAGGAGGGGACGGACGCGTCCGCGGGGTCCGCTCCGGAGGAGGAACCCGAGAAGGAATCCCTGGAGGGACTCGCGATCGCGGCGCGCATCCGCGGGCTTCTCGCCGACGGCATCCCCCCGGAGGACATCGCCATCCTCGGACGGACCCACTGGATCTGCCGGCACGCGGCCGAGGCCCTCGACCGGTCCGGCATCCCGCATACGCTGTCCGACGGCCAGGGCTTTCTCGCGACGCCCGAACTGCTTCTGCTGGACGCGCTGGTCTCGGTGCTGGACAACGCCGCGCAGGATGTGCCGCTCGCCGCGGTCATGCGTTCGCGGATCCACGCGGCGCCCGGCCGTCCGGAGGGATTTTCCGAGACCGACCTGCTGTCGGTCCGGGTCGCTTCCGACGCAGCCGGAGCCGCAGCCGGCGATCCGCCGCGGCTGTTCTTCCATGAAAGCGTGGCCTGGTATGCCCTGAACGGATCCGATGCGGAGCTGCGCGCGTCCGTCGCCGGATTCATCGACTGGCTGGACGGGCTGCGCGCGCGGGAACCCTACCTGCGGCTGACCGAACTCCTGTCGATGGTGTTCGAGCGGTCGGGGTATCTCGAATACATCAGCCAGCTGCCGGACGGAGCGCGGCGCGCCGAGGAGGTGTCGCTGTTCTGCCGGTGGGCGGAGAATTTCGAGTCTGCGGGGACCCGGGGCCTCCACCGGTTCGCGGGGCACCTGGCCGCCCTCCGCAAGGAAGGCGCGGACGAACCGCCGTTCGCGGCGGACAAGCCGGTCGAGGGGCGCGTCCGGATCCTGACGATCCACGGGAGCAAGGGCCTCGAGTTCCCGTACGTTTTCGTCGCGGGCTGCGCCCGGTCGCTCTCCGGGCGGCCGCAGGGACGGCTGCTGTTCGCCGAGCGTTCCGGTCTGGGTCCGGACTATGTGGACCCTGCAGGGGCGGTGACCTATCCGACCTACGCGCGCCTGGCGATGGAACGCAGTCTGCGCAACGCCGCGCTGGCGGAGGAGATGCGCCTGCTGTATGTTGCGATGACTCGTGCCGCGCAGCGGCTCTGGCTGGTGGCGGGTGTCGATCTGGATCCCGAAAACGGCGCGCCCGCACTGGCTCGCCGGCTGCGGTCCGCACTGGCCGCGGGCGGCGGCGCGCTGTCGTCTCTGCCCGCCCACCTCCCGTTGTCCGCCCGGACGTTCCTGGATTGGATCCTGCTGTCGATGGCACGGTCCGCGGGGACGGACTGGACGCCGATCGCAGGCGCCGCGGATCCCGAGGGTCTGCTGCCTGCCGTCGCGGCTTTCACCCGGCCGGGGCCGGAGACGGGCCGGATCCGGCTGTCGGTCGTGCCTGCGCCGGATGCCGCGCCCGTCGGCGGATCGGACGAAGCCGGCCGCGGCGATGTCGTGCCCGACCTGCGCCGGGCGGTCGCGGAGCGACTGACCGGATCCCGCCTTCCGGACGGACTGGACCGGGCGCTCTATGCCGAAGCCCGGGAAGGTTTTGACCGGCTGCTGCTGGCCGGATACCGGTACGGCGCGGCCGCCGGATCCGCCGCCAAGATCTCGGTCAGCGAACTCAAGCGCCGGGAGCAGGCATATGCCGAGGCCTGGGAGGCGGCGGGCGAAGAGGAGCCGGCCAGCCCCGCGCCCTGGCTCCAGGGAGCGGGACTCGAGGTGCGCAGTCCGGAACGCGCGCTCCGGACGGACGACGAGGAAACGCACAGCGGCACGGAGTGCGGCGCCGCGCTCCAGGGGGCTGAACGCGGCACCGCGATCCACGCGGTTCTGCGGTATCTCGAGCTCGCGCCTGGAGACAGGATTCCGGACGAGGACGGAATCCGGGATCAGATCCGCCGCATGGCGGAGCATGCGATGCTCACCCCGCGCGAAGCGGCCGCGATGGAACCGATGACTCCCGCGTTTGCGCGGTTTGTCCGCTCGGAACTGGCGGAGCGGATCCGGGCGGCGGACACCGCGGGACGCGCGTTCCGGGAGACGCCTTTCACCCTGCGCTTCAACGCCGCTGACATCCACCGCGACCAGGATCCCGCGGGATTCGGACCGGACGACGCGACGCTGGTGCAGGGGATCATCGACCTGTGGTTCGAGGATCCGGAGGCCGACGGAATCGTACTGGTCGATTTCAAATCCGACCGGCTGTCCGGCCCGGACACGGAAGTCGCCCGGACGTTGAACGAGCGGTACCGGGTCCAGCTCGGCCTGTATGCCGCGGCGATCGAACGCGCGTTCAAAAAGCCGGTCGCGTCCCGGTGGATCTGGCTGTTCGACCGGGGCCGCGGATATGCGGTAGAGGGGGCCGAGCCCTTGGAACTACGCACTTTGCGCACGATTTGACCGTCAAACTATCTTCTCTGCTATACTGGGCTCATCCGGCATCCGCAAAGGAGAAGACAGATGGCGCTGGTCAGGAAAAAAGGGCTGTTCGACCGGTATGACGGCTGGCGTGTGCGCAACGTCGACACAGTGTTCCGCATCATTCCCTTCATTCTCCGGACGCGCGTGGACGCGCAGAACTTTTTCAGCGAGGATATCCCGATCGACCACATCGAGGCCTTTGTCGACGCCCGGCGCGAAGAAATCCCGGGACTCACGGCCATGCACGTTTTCATGGCCGCGCTGGTCAGGGTGGCGTCGCAACGTCCGTACATCAACCGCTTTGTCGTGTGGAACAAAATCTATGCACGGAACCACTTCAGCATCTCGATCGCGATCAAGCGTTCACTGACCGACAAGGGCGAGGAGACGCTGATCAAGCCGGTGTTCGATCTGCGCGACACCCTGGCAGACGTGGTTCGGCGGACGACCGCGGAACTCGAGGCCAACCGTCCGATGGAAAAAAAGAACTCGTCCGACGTGGCTTCCCGCGTGCTGGGCGCTTTCCCGGCGCCGATCGTGCGCGGGCTGGTCGGGTACCTGCGGCTGTCCGACAACGTCGGGATGATGCCCAAGTTGATCCACAAGGCCAGCCCGTGGCACTGCAGCGTGTTTTTCACCAATATCGGATCGCTCGGTGTGGGTCCGATCTACCACCATCTGTATGAGTTCGGAAACTGCACCCTGTTTGTCGCGATGGGGCGCAAGCAGACGCGCAACGTCGTCCGGGCGGACGGCACGGTACAGGCCGAGAAGAGCATCGGGCTCAAGTTCGTCACGGACGAGCGCGTGTGCGACGGGCATTATTACGCGGTTTCCATGCGGCTGCTGCGCAAGCTCCTCGCCCAGCCGGAGCTGCTGCTGCTTCCGCCTTCCAAGGTCATAGTCGACGACGGGGTCAAGGGGCTGTACGACGATCAGAATCCCGGAGGAGTCGGCGGTCCGAAAGGGGTGCCTGTGGGCGAATCCCCCCGGCCCGTCTGACCGGAGGGCCCGAACGGCCGCTACAGGCTTCGGATCAACGCACGGTAGAACGCGATACATTTCGCGACCGCCGCGGTCGACACCCGCTCGTCCGCATTGTGGATCGTCGCCAGCTGCTCCTGCGTGATCTCCATGGGCGAGAAGCGGAACACATGCTGCGACAGGCGGCAGAAATGCCGTGCGTCCGTGCAGGCGGTCATGAGGTAGGGGATCGCCGGGGCATCGGGCCAGATCCGCGCGGTTGCGTCCCGGACCTTGCGCCACGCGTCGGAATCCGCGGGGGATTCCGGTGAGGGCTCGTTGCCCTGCAGCACGGCGAAAGAGACTCCGGGATCCCGGACCGCGCGGCGGATGCGCGCGATCGCCTTCTCTATCGTATCCCCCTGCAGAATACGGATGTTTGCGACCGCACGCGCGGCCGACGGAAGCACATTGGCCTGCGGACTTCCCTCCAGCATCGTGAAAGCGACCGTCGTCCGGACCGCCGCGCCGAGCTGTCTTCCTCCGAAGGACAGGATCCGTGCGCCGACCGGACCGGCGGAACGGAGCACGCGTACCGCCAGACGCATCGGGAACGGGGCGTGCGGCGCGAATCCCGCCAGCATGGCGCGGACCGTCCGGGTCAGCCGGGGACGCATGCGGCGCCGCTCCGCGCGGATGACCGCGCGCGCCAGCCGTCCGGCCGCGGTATGGCGGGGCGGGGCGGAGGCGTGGCCTCCGCGGCCATGGACGGTCAGTTCCAGATCCATCATCCCTTTTTCAGCCACCCCGATCATCGCGGCCGGACCGGGGATTCCGGGGAACACGCCGCTCAGCACCGCGCCGCCCTCGTCGAGCACCAGCGCGGGCCGGATCCCCCGGGACTCGAGCCGGTCGACGATCCGGGGTGCGGTCTCCCCGATGACCTCCTCGTCCCCCGCGAAGGAGAGATAGATGTCGTTGGCGGGCTCAAAGCCTTCCGCCAGGCCGGACTCGACCGCTTCGAGCACCGCGCACAGCGTGAGCTTGGTGTCCAGCGCGCCGCGTCCCCACAATTCGCCGTCGTGCACCTCGCCGCAGAACGGCGGGTGTTTCCATGCGGAGGCGTCCGCGGGCACGACATCATAATGGGACATCAGCACGGACGGGTCCGCGTCCGAGCGGCCCCGCCACCGGTACAGCAGGCCTGAAGGGGCCACGTGCTCGAGCTCAAGCCGCTCGTGCACCCGCGGGTACAACGAGGGGAGGATCTCGTCCCGGAAACGCGCGAACGCGCTTTCATCGATGGCCCCGGGATCATGGGATGAAACGGTCGGGCAGGCGATCAGCCGCCCGAGCCGCCGGACCGCCTCGTCCTCTGCGGTCGATGCCGCCGGATCGGTGTCTGTACAAGCGGGGAACGCGCTCACGCATCCGTCCTCCAATTCATGCGCTGCAGGCGCCATATTCTTTTTCCGATGATATCATAGTTGCATGGTGTCCGATAACGGACACGGTGACCGGACCGATACCCGGCCCGGACGGGAGTGGAACGACATGCAACTGGTCATTTGTGTACTGAACCGAACCGAACTGCTCGATACCCTGCTGAAACGGCTGGTCGAAGAGGGCATCCGCGGCGCCACCATCCTGGATAGCACGGGACTGCTCCGCGCGCTTGCGGATCCGGACGATCTCCCGGTGTTCGGGGTCCTCCGCCGGATCATCGATCCGGAACGGGAGCACAGCCGGACCATTCTGATCGCAGCGGAGAAAAAGCAGGTCGCGGTGATCCGGGACGTCGTGAACGAGGTGACCGGCGGGTTGAATCAGCCGGACACCGGCATTCTGATCGGTCTGCCCATCGACTTTATCGAGGGGGTCGCGCTCACCGATGAATGACACGCTGCTGTACCTTGCGCTCATCCTGTTGTCCGGCATCGCGTTCGGCCGGCTGCTCAAGCAGGTCCGGCTGCCCAACGTCACCGGCTACCTGATCGCCGGGCTGCTGATCGGGCCCCATGTGCTCGGGCTGCTTCCACAGGGATTTGTGGAAAGCACTGCGGTGCTTTCGGAGGCCGCACTGGGTTTCATCGCCTTCTCCATCGGGGGCGAGTTCAAGTTCACCTATCTGCGCAAAGTCGGCAGGATGCCGATCATCATCACAGTGCTCGAGGCGCTCGGTGCGGTTGTGCTGGTTCTGGGCGGCCTGATCGCTGCGGGCTTTCCTGTCCCGTTTGCACTGTGCATGGGAGCCATCGCTTCCGCCACGGCGCCGGCCGCGACCATCATGGTGATCCGCCAGTACCGCGCCAAAGGCCCGGTGACCGATACGCTGATGACCGTCGTGGCCATGGACGACGCGGTGGCGCTGATGGCATTCGGCATCGCCGCGGGGGTGTCGCGCACGCTGATCGACCCCGATACCGCAGCGGGGATCGGGACCGCGGTTCTCCGGCCCTTGCTGGAAATCGTCCTGTCACTGGGGCTGGGAGCCGTCCTCGGACTGCTGTTCGTGCTGCCGCTGCGCTGGTTCAGGAAGGAAGGGAACCGTACGGTCCTGATGCTGGCTTTCGTGTTCCTCGGGACCGGGCTGGCGGATCGGTTCGGGTTGTCGGGACTCCTGCTGTGCATGGCCATGGGCGCGACGCTGGTGAACCTGTCAGGCAACGCAACCGCGGTTTTCACGATTGCGGAAGGATTCACACCGCCCCTGTTCCTCACGTTTTTTGTGTTGTCGGGTGCCGATATGGACATCTCGGTCCTGCCGAGCATCGGACTGGCGGGGACGCTGTACCTGCTGCTGCGGGTTGCCGGCAAGGTGGGGGGCGCGTGGCTGGGCGCACGGATCGGACGTGCGCCGGCCGCGGTCCGCAAGTACCTCGGACCGGCGTTGGTGCCGCAGGCAGGCGTCGCGATCGGATTGTCCCTGGCGGCGACCCAGGTCATCCCGGAGTACGGCGCGACGATCCGTGCGGTGGTGCTGTGCGCGACCATCCTCTATGAAATGGTCGGACCCGTCGCCACGAAACTGTCGCTGAAAAAAGCCGGCGAGATCGCCGAAGGCTGAGGGGGAAACATGGAGAACAAGACATCGGATCCGGACGCGGCCGGCCGGCCGGGCAGCCCCGATCTCCGCGATGACAAATTCGCGGCGGATCTCACCGCCCGGATGGACCGGCTGCGCTCCCGGCTCGCCCGCTCGGGTGCGGAAGCCGCGCTGGTGACCTCCAACGTCAACCTGTTCTACTTCACCGGCGCGGTCTCCGACGCGTTCCTGCTGGTTCCAGCGGACGGGCCGGCGGTCCGGTTCGTCCGCCGCGACAACGGCCGGCCGGGCGTGGAAGCGGCCGAGAGCGTCCCGGTCCGCAAGCCCGAGGACATCCCGGGGTGGCTGGCCGCCTCGAATCGCCCCCTTCCGGTGTCGGTGCTCCTGGAGGACGAAGACATTTCCGCCGCGGAATGGAGGCGGCTTTCCGCATTGTTCCGCGACACTCCGCCGGGGGGATCCGCGCTCATCCGGGCGATCCGGTCGGTCAAGACCCCGTATGAGATCGATGTGATCCGACGGAGCGCCGACCGGCACACGGAGTTGTACCGGGTGATTCCCGGACTGTACCGCGCAGGGATGTCCGAACTGGCGTTGTCCGCGGAAATCGAACGGGAAGCAAGGCTTCGCGGGCATCTCGGCATCTTCCGGGCATTCGGCCGACGGATGGAGATCCACATGGGTTCGATCCTGTCCGGGGACAACGCCGCCGCGGTATCCCCGTTCGACTTCGCGCTCGGCGGCGGCGGGCAGCACCCGTCGGCTCCGGTCGGGATGACCGGCGGTCCGATGTGCGAAGGAACGACCGTCATGGTGGACTTTTCGGGGAACTTCGAAGGCTATCTCACCGATCAGACCCGGGTCTACCGGATCGGTTCGATTCCGGAGGAAGCGGAACGGGCCCACCGATGCGCGCTCGGGATCCAGGACCGGATCGCCGCGCTCGGCTGTCCCGGAGCGGTGTGCGGCGATCTGTACGCGGCCGCGCTGGCGATGGCGTCGGAAGCCGGCCTGGCCGACCGGTTCATGGGTCTGCACCGCCAGGCCCGTTTCGTCGGGCACGGCACCGGCATCGAGATCAACGAGCCCCCGGTCCTGGCCGCGGGCTCGAAGGCCCGGCTCGAGGCGGGCAACATCATCGCGCTTGAACCCAAGTTTGTGCTGCCCGGAATCGGGGCTGTCGGAATCGAGAACACCTGGCGGGTCAGCGGGGCGGACGGTATGGAAAAACTGACACGGGCACCCGAGGAGATCCTCCCGTTATAGAACTTAGGAGTCGCCTCCCGAACAAGGTAAACCGGGAGGTGCCTCCCGCGATTGAATTCGGGAGGTATCCCTCCCGAAGCAAGGTGAACCGGGAGGTTGCCTCCCGTTGCAAGACTTCCGGACAGTTCCCTGCCGCAGATGACATCGTGAAAGCGGACACAGGAGGCGCGTCATGGCCAAATCGCCCAACCAGAAGCTCAAACTGCTCTACCTCGCCCGCATCCTGAACGAGAACACCGACGAGGAGCATCCGATGAGCATCGCGGACATGATCGCGGCGCTCGGAAACTGCGGGATCGAGGCGGAGCGCAAGTCTCTGTACGACGACCTGGAGGCGCTCCAGAACTTCGGGATG
>JAGOFF010000283.1 GCA_017997315.1 Clostridia bacterium | reverse complement strand
CCGGATCCGCGGTGGTATGGGTGGCCAACGAGTCGCCCCAATCCCAACTGGAATCGACGCGCATCTGGTTGTTCAGGAACAGTCTCGCCACGCCCTTGGAGTAGTCGTCGAGCCCGGAAACCAGTCCGATGGTGAAGATCTGGTTGATCTCCGACCCGTTCGTACCGGCCGCAGCGCCGGCTTCCATGCCTTCATTGAGCTCACGATAGCTGGACTGGGCGCCGCTGCTGCCTGACTGGGGATCCATATCACTGTCGTAGCGGTAGGTCGGCACGCCATCCGACATGAAGACGATGGCACGAGTGCCGGAGGGATCGAAATCGGCGTCCGCACGACCCTGGTTCTCCATGATCCAGTCGGCCGTCAGGAATCCGCCTTCGGAGTTGGTGCCGCCGCTGTCGCCGGTGGCGATGGTCAACGAATCGATCGCCGTATTGATGGCGGTCAGATCACCGGTAAAATACCCGTGGTCCGTATTGAGAGAGCTGATTCCATCCCAACCGGAAGCGTTGAAATCATACGCATAGGCACGGGACGCATACCGCGCGATCGCCACCCGGCTGCCGGAGTTGGCGCCGATGATGCTCGCCGCCATGGACTTCGCGGCTGCCTTCATGGCGTTCAATGCGTCGTTGTTCATGCTGAACGAAACGTCGAACACCATGACCAGATCGACCTCGGCCGCAATCGGCAAGGCATCCACGGTCAACGTCACCAGTGTTTTCCGGTGACCGGACTGGATCGTAGCGATGTCAAAAGGATCCGTGATCTGATAGGTGTCGAAAGGGGTTGCGGTCTTGTCCACCAGGATCGTCCCCGGCGGGGGCAGCACCGCTGCGGACGCCATCGCCGGCATGGACAGCAGGGCGATCGTCAGCGCGAGCAGGACACTGAGGTACTTGGCTGGGCTTCGATGCTTAGTGACCATTTGAGTTTCCTCCTGTGTGCGATATGCAGATCATCACGGGCAATGTCTGTGCATTCGAGAATGCCGGCGGCCACCTGTGCTTGTCATCCGATCCGGTGCGATGAACTCTTCATCCCCTCTTTCACAAAATAAAGACAGTCCGGTGCCTGAATCGGCAACCGGACTGTCGTGGCGACCTGGGTCGCGGTAGACTCCTGAGCTTTGCGCACATGCGCTTTCGCGCAGTTTGCTTTTTACGATTTGATTACATTTTTGTCTGTCTTGATCACATCTTATCAGCATGTTTAGCGGGTGTCAAGCGGTTTTTCATGACTTTGTCACACTTAACAGGGTGTTTTTTCTATCCCGCTTTCTGTGTTATATGGAACGGGGCCGCCTCTCCGCGGTGCAGTCACCGCGGAGAGAGCAGCCCCGCCTGTTGGGACGTCAGGATGGACGAGCCGTCGTTAGTCGATGCTCATGTCGTTCGGTTCTTCCCGTCTGCCCCGTTTCCTTTTCAGGATCACACCCGCGGCAGCGGCGGTGAGAATCGTCAGTCCGGCCAGCATCCGGGTTTTCGTGGTGGCCTCGCCGGACTCCGGGATGGTGTCGACCAGGAACATCGCCGTGTCGATGTTGCTCGTCACCTCGGTCGGGACGGAGTTCGGCAGGGTCCTTTCCACCGTTCCTTCCGCATAAGCGGTGTTGACGCGCGCAGTGTCCTCATCCGCGGCTGTACTGACGGTTTCGTACGTCAGCGTCGCGTACGATCCGACCGCCAGGGTTCCGACGAGGACGGTTGCTTTCCCATCCGTCCCGGCCGCCCAGACCGTCGGGATACCGTTCACGAGGACGGCGGAACCGGCAACTGCCCGATCATCGTGGATCCATACATCCGCCAGACTCTCCTCGCCGTTGTTCATCACGACCAAACGGTATTCGAACACATCTCCGGGTTTACCACCGGCGATCTCTCCAAACAGTCCGCCGGTTGTCCGGTTTCGGACCGTCTTGGTCACCAGGATGGACGGAACACCCGAAAGCGGGATGTCCTCCGCGGTGACCACCGCATCGTCCTCGTCCGTCAGAGGCAGCAGGTACGTGCCGGTTCCGCCGGTATCCGGCAGGATTTCAACCATCCGCGCATTGGCGGTCACTGCGGCCGTGTTGACACGAATCCCCGTCAGCGCGTCCTGCGCAGTAATGGAATACTCGTACGACACAACCATGCTTTCCCCGGATGCCAGTGTTCCGACATTCAGCCAGGCCGGCCCGCCGGACGCACCCGCTTCCCAGGCGGCGGGAAGTCCATCGATCATCGCTTCCGTGCCGGCTTCAACCAGATCGTCCGTCAGCATGACATCCTGCAGCGGCATGTTCCCCGTGTTCACGATGGTCACGGAATACCGGATCCGATCATTGATGACGGAGGAAACGATCGATCCGTCAACCGCAGGACCTCCCGTCGTGAGGTTCTGCGCGGTTTTCACAAGCCGGATGCCCGGGTTCTGGTACAGGTTGTCGAACACCGTGTCCGTCGGGTACGACGGAGTGGCTACCAGCACACCGTTCCCGGCATCCGTGACCGCCACCGTCATCTCGATCACCATCGGGTCGTAGGTCATCCCGGTTTCCGTGCCCGCGACCTCGACGATCCGGTAGGTGTAGGCCTGCCCGATGTCCGCCTGCGTGTAGTTCAGTGCGTCGAACACCACGTTCCCGGATACATCGTTCTGCTTCGTCTGCATCACGGTACCGACGGAATCCTGCAGTTGGAACGTGAACTCTGCGTTCTGGAGCAACCGGCCCGTCAGGGTCTTGTCAGCTTCCAGCGCGATCTCGCCCGCCGCTTCGTACGTGTTGTCGAACACCGTGTCCGCCGGATACGTCGGGACCATGTTCAGTACACCGTTCCCGGCATCCGTGATCGCCACCGTCACCTCGATCACCATCGGGTCGTACGTCATCCCGGTCTCACTGCCCGCGACTTCTACGATCCGGTAGGTGTAGGTC
>JAGOFF010000282.1 GCA_017997315.1 Clostridia bacterium | reverse complement strand
ATTCCGAACTCCTCCCCCAGCGCCGCACGGACCGCGGGCGCGGTCTGCGCGATGGTCACCTTGCCCGGATCTCCCAGCGCCTGCCATACCGCGGGGATCGAATCCCTTTCATGCAGTGCGTTCACCGGGCATACGGTGGTGCACTGCCCGCAGTATGCACAGACCGCGGTTCCAAGCAGCGAGTCCCCGCCCGGTCCGACTTCGGTCGTGAAGCCCCGGCGCTGCGCCTGGATCGCCCCCATCCCCTGCACCTCGTTGCACATGGCGATGCACCGCCGGCAGAGGATGCATTTGTCCGCGTCGCGGACGATGGAGGGATTGGACTCATCCGTCTTCCCGGAGGAACGCTCACCCTCGAACCGGGAGGTCTTGATCCGGAGTGTCTCGCCAAGCGCCTGCAGTTCGCAGTTCCGGTTCCGGTCGCAGTGCAGGCAGTCGGCGGGATGGTCGGACAGGATCAGCTCGTATAGCACCTTGCGCGCCTTGCGGGCGCGCGGGCTGTTGGTCCGGACCACCATCCCCTGCGCGACCGGTGTCACGCAGGCGGCCATCAGGCTTTTCGCGCCTTCCACCTCGACCGAGCAGATCCGGCAGGAACCGATCGGCGACAGGTCCTTCATGTTGCACAACGTCGGAATCAGGATGTGGTTGGCTGTGGCGACGTTCAGGATGGTCTCGCCTTCGACGGCCGACAGGACCTGGTTGTTGATGGTGAGTGAAACCATGGGCCACCGCCTTTCCTTCAGCGCCTGTCGCAGCGCAGACACCGCATCGACTCCGCGATCGCGTTGAGCCGGTGGAATCCTTTGTAGACTTCCTCGAATCCGTTTTTCCGGGTCGCGGGATCCAGGCGTTTCATGAGGAAGCGCTCATGCTCCAGCAGTTCGGCGTCCTCCACCGGCGCGGGGATGGCGATCGGTTCTCCCTTGTTCAGGACACCGGTTCCTCCCAGATACCGGTCGATGGACTGCGCGGCCTTCTTGCCGTCCGCGATGGCCGTGATCACGATATCCGCGCCGCGAACCACATCCCCTCCCGCAAAGACCCCGTTCATGCTGGTTCCCAAGGTCCCACCGTCGACGACGAATGTGCCCCAGCTTGTGATCTCCACCTCATCCGGTCGCACGAACGGCAGGTCGGAGTACTGGCTCACTGCCAGGATGACCGAATCGACGGGAAACTCCACAACTCCATCGTCCGACTTGACCGGCTGACGGCGGCCGTCCCGGTCGAAACCTTTGAGTACCATGCGCCGGCAGACCACTTTCTCCACATGCTCCGTCCCCGCGAAATACAACGGCTCGACCAACTCCCGGATGACGATCCCTTCCTCGACCGCTTCGTCGATCTCCCGCCGGTCCGCCGGCATGTCTTCGATGCTGCGCCGGTACAGGACCGTCACTTCCTTCGCGCCGATCCGCAGCGCGACGCGCGCGGCGTCCATCGCGGTGCTTCCGCCTCCGATAACCGCGACGGAGCCGCTGAGCCGGAGATCCTTGCCCGGGTTGACGTCCCGCAGAAAATCCAGGCCGTGGTAGACGCCGGGGAGGTCTTCCCCGTCCACTCCGATCCGCCGCGACCGCTGGGTGCCGGTGGCGATATAGATCGCGTCATATCCGGAGCGGAGTTCTTCGAAAGTGATGTCGCGGCCCACCTCGGTGCCGCTCAGGATCCGGATCCCGACATTCCGGATGGTGTCGATCTCCTTTTCCAGCATCGCCTTGGGGAGGCGGTACTCGGGGATTCCGAACGCGAGCATGCCCCCCGCGACGGCTTGGGACTCATAGACGGTGACGTCGTATCCGAGACGGCCCAGATAGTACGCGCAGGTCAGACCGGAGGGACCGGCGCCGATGACCGCGACCGACTTGCCGCGATGCGGGAACACCACGTCCTTGACCGGTTGGCCGCTCTTGAGTGCCTCGTCGGCCGCATACCGTTTGAGATCGCAGATCGCGAGCGGTTCATCCAGCTGCGCACGACGGCATCGTGCCTCGCAAGGATGGGTGCAGACACGGCCGCAGATCGCCGGGAAGGGGTTTTCCTGCCGGATGAGGCTGTACGCGTCCAGCGGCCTCCCCGCGGCGATGAGGGCCAGGTATCCCGGTACGTTGACGCCCGCGGGGCAGGCGTTCTCGCATGGGGACAGGAAGAGTTCGGAGCAGACGCCCGCGCGGCAGTACTTGTCCCGGATGTGCTCGTCGTACTCCTCGCGGAAGTATTTGATGGTGCTCAGCACGGGGTTGGGCGCGGTCTGCCCGAGTCCGCAGAGCGCGGTGTCCTTGACCGTCTCGGCCAACTCGATCAGGCGCTCGACGTCTCCCTCCCGTCCCTCCCCGCGGGTGATCCGGTTGAGGATGTCCAGCATCCGTCGCGTGCCGAGCCGGCAGGCGACGCACTTGCCGCAGGACTCGTCCTGCACGAATTCCATGAAAAAGCGGGCGACATCGACCATGCAGGTGTCTTCGTCCATGCAGATGAGCCCGCCCGAACCCATGATGGCCCCGAGTTCCACCAGCGATTGGTAGTCGATCGGAGTGTTGAGGTGCGCGCGGGTCAGGCATCCGCCCGACGGGCCTCCGGTCTGGGCGGACTTGAACCGTTTGCCGTGCGGAACCCCGCCGCCGATGTCAAAGATGATCTCCCCCAGCGTGATCCCCATCGGGACCTCGACGATTCCGGTGTTGTTCACGTCTCCAGCCAGCGCGAACACCTTGGTGCCGCGGCTCCG
Source organism: Clostridia bacterium (assembly GCA_017997315.1). Classification (GTDB taxonomy): domain Bacteria; phylum Bacillota; class Clostridia; order Saccharofermentanales; family UBA5734; genus JAAYKS01. The sequence goes on along the minus strand of JAGOFF010000282.1, from coordinate 193 downwards.
ATCCGTTCCGATCGACGCGAACCACGCGCTGCCGTTCAGGATGATCGGGGCGATGTTGCCGAAGGTCTCCACATTGTTGATGACGGTCGGACGGCCGAACAGCCCCCGCTCGGACGGGAACGGAGGTTTCTGGCGCGGTTCCCCGCGGCGGCCCTCGACCGAGTTCATAAGCGCGGTCTCTTCGCCGCACACA
>JAGOFF010000281.1 GCA_017997315.1 Clostridia bacterium | reverse complement strand
GCGGTCATCCTGGTGCTCATCCTCCGGAATCCGTATGCGGGGCCCTCGGACATTCCCCCGCCGGTCCAGGAACTCCGAGCCGTTCCGGAAACGATCCAGCACGAAGGAAAGGAAGGACCCGTCCGGATCGACCTGCTGGCGGATTACCGCATCTCTGCGGCCGTCAAGGGAAGACAGCCGTATTCGACGGATATCGCCGCACAGGTATCGCCCCTGGACCTCGTCCTCGCGTGGGGCGCCATGAACCAGCCGGATGTGGACGCCCATATCTCCTATTCCCAATCCGGAAGATGGTATCACCTCCGGTACGATGAGGACGTTCCGGTGACCCCGGACTACATCACGGAAAACACGGCGAATGTGCATCTCATCCCGTCCGATGGGGAGATCGCGTCCAGACTCGAGGGGATCCGCGTGAACGACTACGTCACTTTGGAGGGGCAGCTGGTCAAGGTGTACTTCACGGCCGGGACATGGACCTCAAGCCTTTCGCGGCAGGACTCCGGCGACGGCGCCTGTGAGATTCTGTACGTCACGCGGGTGCGCATCGGATGACGTGCCGTCGCCGCATCGTCCGATGCGGCCGGACTGTCAGTCCGTATACGGATCGGGTTCTCTGCCCCGCATCATGGAGGGACTCAGCCAGTCACTGTCCAGCCGGCAGACCAGACGCGCGTTCGACCGGGCCTGCCCCAGGGTGAGGATGGTCTGTCCCTGGTAGTTTCCGCTTGGCATCCGTTCCACGACCAGCGCCACGTCCACCCGGTCGTCCCGGACCAGGGACAACGGAAGCAGCAGCGACATCGCGTTGCGTTTGGGGTGGTACATGGGGATCGCGTTCCGATAGTTCCAGCGTACCCGCTTGACCGCCAATGCCACGGCTTCCCGCATCTTGTCCATCAGGTTGACGATGTAGCCCGGATCCTGCTGGATCAACGCCGCGAATCCATCGGAGTATGATTCGGACCCCGAGCCTCCTCCAGCGTGCATGGACTCCAGATAAGCTCGCAGATCCGCATTATCCCCGCAGTAGCGGAGCAGAAACTCTTCAGGGAGCCGCGCGACGTTCTCGACCAGCACATGCCAGTAGTCCACATACGGCATGGGGGCGTCGATGTCGTAATACATGTCGTGCAGGCTGGAAAAATACTGGGCCGCTTCGGGCAGCGGATTGAAAACCGCGACCATCCGCTTTCCGACGGCATCCTCCCCGGCGATGCAGAACGCCAGGAACCGCCAGGGCTGGTATCCGGGATTGCCGTTCGGTTCGAACACCGCATAGATCGGTTCATACCGGAAATCGACCAGGCCGGTGTTGAACGCGGCCAGTCCGGCGTCCGGATCCTCCAGCACCTTGCTTTCCCGCCGCAGACGGAAAAAGGTGTACCGGATATAGGAGTAGAGCAGGTCATACGATTCCGGTGCGCCCGGATCCGAGTTCCAGGACTCCGGGAGAGCCATCGTCGCGAGCGTCTGCAGAGTGGCGGTAAAGCTGAACAGATACCCCCACTGCGTCAGTTCGTCACGGGGCCGGATGTCCGTCCGGACCGGCACCTCCGCCGGAGGTTCCGGGCAGCAGGGGTCTCCCGGCCATCGGACCATGTCGACCGGGGATGCGTGCTCCGTGTCCTGCCACAACGTGATCTGGTCGGGAAACTTCCGGACCAGCCGGATCAGGCTCCCGAATCCGGCGGCCCTGGCATCGAAACCGTGCCGGAGGAGGTACTTTCCGACTTCCGCCAACCGGGCGTTCCCCTCGTCGTCCGCGGTACTGGTGATCGCCCTGTACAAAAGCGGCAGGCAGTCGTTGATCTGCATCTGGATTGTCCTGCTTTCTCCTCCGGATCGTTCCGGTACATCCATTATGCCTGATGATACACCGGACAACACGTTCCGGACAGGGTGTCTTTTCACTTCAGGGACTGGTATCATCACGGATAGCACGAACAAAGGTGGTAAAAACATGGGCGGCGGACACCTCAATCTTGTATTTCCCCAGTGGCAGGGATCCTGGCCGGACGACCGGACCTATCCGGGCGCACTGGACATCGTCGACCGTTATCTGGGGGGTGTTCCGCACACCATCGTGCCGGTCTGCGCCCAGGATGCGGGATGTGTGGAAAACGACATCGCCGGGTATCGGGCGATCCTGCGGCAGCTGCGTTCCGCCCGGTCGGTCATTGACACCGCGCAGCCGGACACCCTGTTCACCATCGGCGGCGGTTGCGACGCCGATGTCCTGTCGATTGCGTATCTCGACCGCTTGTGGTCCGGAGACATGGCGCTGCTGTGGATCGACGCGCATGCCGACCTCAACATCCCCGTCACTTCCGCGACGAAGCGGTTCTACGGCATGCCGGTACGGACGCTGATCGGGGAAGGCGACGCGGAAATCGTCCGGTTGCTCGGGAACCGCCTGGATCCGGCGCGGATCATCCAGCTCGCGGTTCGCGATGTCGATCCACCCGAGCGGGAATACCTCGCCACGGCCGGGATCCGCAGCCTGTCGGTCGCTGAAGCGGAACAGGACATTGATACGGTGGTCCGCGCGGTGCGGGATGCCGGGAAAAGCCGTCTGTACATCCACATCGACCTGGATGCGCTGGATCCGGACAAGTTTCCGCACGTGCCGCTGCCCGTGCCGGAGGGACTGGATCCGGATACGCTGATCCGTCTGCTTCGCCGTCTGCTGTCGGAATTCCGCATTCCGGGAATGGGTTTGTTCGAGTACATGCCGGCCCGGACCCCGTCGGTCCCTCTTTTGGGGGAGATCCTCCCGATGGGGTTGTCCCTCGGCGGCTCCTGACCGGATGCAGGCGCATCGGACGGCGTTTTCGAACTGTAACAAGCACATTGGGTACCCGTAATATTTACACAATCATAAAACATTATACTGGGTAATGTAATGCGTATGGATCTTGACAGCGGCCGGTGCGGCCGCCGG
>JAGOFF010000280.1 GCA_017997315.1 Clostridia bacterium | reverse complement strand
TTTACTGCATTGTGAGCCGGCGTCATTCACTATGCAGTAACGACGAAAGGGCATATCTATGGTGGACTCGCATCTAGTCACCTCAGCGATCGACATTGGCGCTCTTCTCTATCTGACTGTCCTGGTACGCGATAACAACACGATGCATATCCATCGCAGGAACTCCTTTCTGTATGGTATCCTGCTGACCATCCTTGTCATCCTGGCGGAAGCCGGTACCCTCCTCGCCGGGAACGAAGACGCGGGATACCGGATCCCGCATATGATTTTCAATGTTCTCGGGTTTGCACTTACCCCCGTGATCCCGATCGCATTGACCGCAATCTACAGCATCCGGGTGTTTCGCACGCATCCGTATCTGCTTGTACCGACGGGAATCAATATCGCTGCAACGATTCTGTCGCCGTTCTTCGGGCTGCTGTTCACGATTGACGAGGGCAACCATTACGTGAGAGGAAACCTGTTTTTCGTCTTTGTAGTGGTCTACATGATCAATATCCTGCTGCTTGTCGTCAGCACGCTGCGGATCGATCAGAAGAACCGGGATCTCATCAAGTGGAAAATTGCCGGATTGTCCCTGTTTACCGTCTCCGTTTCATTCATCCAGGTTCTGTTTCCAGCCATTCACTCGTCATGGCATTGTGTAACGCTGTCGCTTTTCCTGTTCTTCATTGTCTTGTCGGATTTCGACGGCAGCTTCGACACGTTGACCGGACTCTTCAATCGGGCGGCTTTTGACAAGGCGTCGGCAAGGATGAACGGGAACCGGACGGGTTCCGTCGTTATCCTCGACGTCAACGACTTCAAGGGGATCAACGACACGTATGGTCATGAATACGGCGACATCATCCTGAAAAAGGTGGCATCGGTTATCAGGAAGTCATTCGATGAACGATGCAATCTCTACCGTATCGGTGGAGATGAATTTGTGGTCATCTGCAAGGATGCGGATGCGGACGGGCTCGAACGCCATCTGAAGCGCATGACCGACAACCTGACGATGGAACGGAGGCAGGATATCCACCTGCCGACCGTCGCGTATGGGTACGGTATCTTTCCGGGAGGCCGGGAGACCGACTTCAAGAAGACGTTTCGCGAAGCGGATGAACAGATGTATTACTTCAAGCAAAAGCAGAAGGGGAGAGACTACAGACCGCCAAAGCCGGGCCCATGACCGTAAACGGCTGGCTTCAGTCCCGTCCTCCGTATACGCCATGGCTCATCTGCCGCCGATTCGGGTATAATCCATAAGGAAACCACGCCACCGAACGAGGCGGGTATAAAGCCAACCGGACGGAGCAAAATGATGACGGATGCGGACGGGACCCTCTCGGAACTGAAAACTCGAGCCCATCAGGGAGATGTCGCCGCACAGTGCAAACTGGGACTCCGATACGAGCTCGGGGACGATACCCGTCGTGACCTGGATCAGGCGATCTACTGGTATCGGCTTGCCGCCGCGCAGGGCGATCTTTTTTCCAGAACCCGGCTGATGGAAGTCCAGCGGAAAAAGTCCGTCAATCACGCAGGGACAGGGATGTCGACCGCCATGGGGGATGTGTTCCGGGATTTCTATACCAACGGCGCTTCACAACCGGCCGGCCGGCCGGAGGCATTGCGTTCGCCGTCTGCGGGCCTTCCGGGGGGTATGGCGGACGCGGCTCCGACGCGGATCCCCGAACCGGAGCCGTTCGATCTGGAGCGCGAGCTGGACGCGCTGGTCGGAATGGAGCCGGTCAAGGAATACCTCCGCGGTTTCGTCAAACAGGCGGATGCCGCGCGACGCAGGCATGCCGCCGGTCATCAGGTGGATGAATCCTACAGCCTCAATATGGTGATCGCTGGTTCGTCCGGCACAGGAAAAACCACCGTCGCCCGCATTGCAGCACGTCTCTTCAAGCATCTGGGCCTGTTGCGACAGGGGCAGATCGTCGAAACCGGCAAAGCCGGGCTGGTGTCCGAGTACACCAGCCAGACGGCGAAGAAGACGACGGAAGTCTTCCAGACCGCGCTCGGCGGGATGCTGGTTGTCGACGAGGCGCACACATTCCTGGCGGACGGTGCGAACCAGGCCAACGCACACGACCGGGAAGCGTTGGAGACGTTGGAGACATTGATGGAAAAGAATGAGCAGGAGGCTGCGGTGGTGCTGACCGGATCGAGGCGCGGGATCGACGAGCTCCTGCGCCGGCATGCCGGGCTCAAAGCACGATTTGCCACCGTCCTGGCTTTGTCCGACTATTCCACCGAACAGCTTCTGGAGATCCTGAGCCGCATGGTCTCTTCCCGGGGTTTCCTGATGGCGCCCGCCGCGAAGGCGGTCGCCAAAGAGGCGATCCGATCGCGCAACCGGTCCGGGGAGTCATCGACGAGCGGGAACGCGCATCTGTGCCGCATGGTGCTGGATGATGCCATCCGCCGGCAAAGCATGCGCATCGTCGACGACGCGGTCGACGGTGAGGCGCTGATCACCCTGGAACCCGAGGACTTCTCGATCGACGAACCAGCGGGGGAGACCGGCTTCGACCTGGAGGCGCGACTGGCGCCGATCATCGGGATGGAAGGGATCAAGTCGTTCCTGCGGGGGCTCCATGCCCAACTGCGGATCGCGGCCGCCCGAAAGGAGGCCGGGCTGGACACCGGACGCGGGCAATCGCTCCATATGGTCTTTAAAGGCAGCCCCGGTACCGGCAAGACGATGATGGCCCGGATCCTGGCGGAACTGCTCCAATCCATGGGGGTGCTGCGGACCCGGAACCTGGTCGAAACCGACCGGGGAGGCCTGGTGGCGGGATACGTGGGGCAGACCGCGGAGAAAACCCGTGAGAAGATCCGCGAAGCAATGGACGGGATCCTGTTCATCGACGAGGCGTATTCCCTGATCAACGACGTCGGTTCATCACAGGGATTCGGCCAGGAGGCGATCGACACCCTCGTCAAGGACATGGATGACAACCGGGACCGGATTGTGGTCGTTCTGGCG
>JAGOFF010000279.1 GCA_017997315.1 Clostridia bacterium | reverse complement strand
CCCGACATCGGCATCCGAAGAACCTTTGGAACTGCCGGGCGAGATCCCGACTTTCCGGCCGAGGATCGAGGCCGCCCGTCCGGAGTATTCGGTCCGGATCGAAAGCCGCCTGGCGAACTCCACCCTTTGGGCGCCGGCCGGCCATGAAACCGGGTTCGACGAGTTCATTCTCCAGCCGGGACGCCGGTATCTGGCCCATACGGGTCCGGGCGGGAAGTTGGACATGACGCGCAACGGGCATCTGACCGTCGTCACCGGCCACCGATTCTGGATCCTGTTCAACCGGGAGACCGGAACCATCGAGTCCTGGCGGGTCGGTGACCGGGAGATCCTGTACGATAAACCGATCGCCCCGCCGGACGGATCGGGCTGCCAGCCGCAGCCGGCAGGTCCCCGCGTCTCGCTCCTGCGCGCCTTTATCGACAATGACCGGTTCATCCGGGAAGAGTGGAAGAAGGCCGGCTACGACCGGATGTGGCAGGAAGTCCGCCAAGTGCGTGAGACCTGCGGGGGAGCGGAAGCGGTGTTCACGGTCGAGTCCGTTCTGTGTCCGGTGGCCGGAAGCCCGCTGTTCGATGTCGAGACGGTCTATACGGTCGACCCGCACGGTACGCTCAGTGTGACCGTCCGGATCAATCCCCGCCGTTCCGGACTGCCCCGGCTGCCGCGCTTCGGAATCCGGCTGTCGCTGCGTTCTGTTTTCCAGGAGGTTTCCTGGTACGGACTCGGTCCGGGGGAAGCCTACCGGGACATGCGGCTGGGAGCCAGAACGGGGATATGGCGGCGGCGGATCGACGAGATGGAGGAGCCAAGGATCTTCCCGCAGGAAAACGGGCTTCGGCACGAAATCCGCTGGCTGCGGATGCATGACGAACGCGGTTGGGGGCTCCTGGTCGAAAACGGGAGTGTTTTCTCCGCCGCCGCGCGCCGGCAGACGGTGGAAGACCTCCTGCATACGGCGCACGCGTGTGATCTCCCGCGACGGGAGATGGTGGAGCTGTGCCTGGATCAGGCGATGGAGGGGATCGGATCGCAGAGCTGCGGGCAACCGCCGCTTCCGGAGTACCGGCTGCCGTGCGGTCCGATGGAAGCCACCTTCCGGATCACGCCTTTCCGGCCGGAAGATGGCGAGCGGTAAATCTGCTGCCGGATCCTGCCGCACGCTTTGCGGTTTTCACGTATCGGATGGAATGGTACTATGGTTATAAGTATCCGGGGCGCGCTTGCAGTTCCATGACCGGTTTGCGCTGTGGCATCGTGGTTTTCGGCCTGAGTCAGACAGTCTTCCGTTGATGTTCATCTGAATACCGCAATCTGCCGTGTTTCTCTCAGCTGTTTTCCGATCGCCGGAAAGCAGGAACCGGGGAGGTGCCTTGGATGGATATGGCGCGCGACAGCGGGTGTCTGCCTGACGACCGTCAGGATCAGTTCGACCAGCTGCGGAAAGTCATTCTGGAATACGAACGCAAATCCCACAACCTGATCCAGATCCTGCATATGGCGCAAGCCATTTTCGGCTATCTCCCCGAAGACGCCCTCCAATGCATCGGCACAGAAATGGACCTGCCGATGGCGACGATCCGGGGGGTTGTCTCTTTCTATTCATACTTCACCACCCAACCCAAAGGGCGCCATACGGTACAGGTCTGCCTGGGAACCGCCTGTTATGTTCGCGGCGGGAAAAACGTCATGGACGCCCTGAAAAGCCAACTGTCCATCGATGTGGGAGAGACCACTCCCGACCGGCGCTTTTCCCTCGAAGTGAAACGGTGCATCGGTTCCTGCGGACTGGCGCCGGCGATCATGATCGACAAGACCGTCCACAAAAGGGTGAATCCGAAAAAGATCCAGGACATCCTCAAAAAATACGAATAGGGAGGTGGGATTGTGACGAACCGACACGTCCGAAAAACCGTCCGGAACGCCGGCGACCTGCAGGCGCGCAAGGATTCCTGGCTCACAGGCCAATCCCGCTATACCCGTACGGTCCTGATCTGCGCCGGTGCCGGATGCATCAGCTGCGACTGCCTGCCGTGCCGGGAGGCCCTCGAGACGGAGATCGCCGCCGCCGGATTGGCCGGCAGCGTGCAGGTCCGCCTGACCGGCTGCATGGGGAACTGCGACGCCGGGCCCGCGATGCTGGTCGAACCGGATGGGGTGTTCTACTGCCGGCTCAAGCCGGAGAACATGCGTGACATCGTCGCGCGGCATCTCGTGAACGGCCAGGTCGCCCGTGAGTTCTGTCACATCGATCCGAAATCCGGCCAGGTCGTCGAACACCTGGACGATATCGGATTTTTCAGCCGTCAGCATAAAGTCGTCCTGATAAACTGCGGCCGGACCGGATTCGACGACATCGACGAATACATCGCCCGCAACGGATTCGCCGCGCTGCACAAAGCGCTGACGGAGATGAACCCGGACCAGGTGGTCGAGGAGATCAAGCAGTCCGGACTCCGCGGGCGCGGCGGCGGCGGATTCCCGACCGGGCTCAAATGGGCGCTGGCCCGCAAATCCCAGGGGGACCGCAAGTATATCATCTGCAATGCGGACGAAGGGGATCCCGGCGCGTTCATGGACCGCAGCCTGCTAGAGGGCGATCCGTTTCTTGTGGTGGAGGGGATGACTCTCGGGGGATACGCTATCGGAGCCGGGAACGGCGTCATCTATGTACGTGCGGAATACCCCCTGGCGGTCGAGCGGATTTCACGCGCAGTCGAATCCGCCCGGGGAGCCGGGCTCCTGGGGAACCGCATTTTCGGCACCGGGTTCTCGTTTGACATCGAGATCCGGATCGGAGCCGGGGCGTTTGTGTGCGGCGAAGAGACCGCGCTTATGAACTCGGTCGAGGGCCGCCGCGGGGAACCGCGCCAGAAACCTCCGTTCCCGTCCGAGCGGGGGCTGTTCGGCCGTCCGACCGTCATCAACAATGTGGAAACCTTCGGCAACATCGCCCCGATCATCCTGAACGGGAGCGCGTGGTTCTCGTC
>JAGOFF010000278.1 GCA_017997315.1 Clostridia bacterium | reverse complement strand
ACGCGATCCCGCCGCTCCGGGTGCTGCCCGCGATCGCGGAGGAGCTGGGCGGCCGGATCCCGATCTTTGTCGACTGCGGGGTGTACCGCGGCTTCGACGCGTTCAAGGCGCTGGCGCTCGGCGCCACTGCGGTGTCCGTCGGACGCGTGATGATTCCGGACCTCATCCGGGAGGGATCGGAAGGGGTCCGCAAACGCATCGGGGAGATGACCGCGGAACTCGCGGGCGCGATGGCGCGCACCGGATCCCCCGACATCCGGCACATCGACCCCTCGGTGATCTGGAGGACGTGACATGAGACTGGGAGTCAACGGACATCTGCCGTACAAGGATCCGGACGAATGGATCCGCCTCGTGCTCGATCTGGACGTCGGCGCGGTCACCGCACCGATGTCGCACACCGATCCGCCCGAGGTGAAGAAGGCCTACATGGACCATGTCCGGCGATACGGGCTGGTCATCGGCGAGGTCGGGATCTGGAAAAACCCGATCGCGCCGGATCCCGCGGAACGTGCCGCGGCGATCGAGTACTCCAAGGCGCGGCTGGCGCTCGCGGACGAGATCGGCGCCAACTGCTGCGTCAACGTCGCCGGGGCGGCCGGACCGGACTGGGCCGGGTACTACCCTGAAAACTACTCCGACGACACGTATGGGCTCCTCATCGACACGATCCGCGGGATCATCGACGCGGTCCGGCCCCGCCGCACCTTCTATACGGTCGAACCGATGCAGTGGATGCACCCGGATTCCCCGGACGACTGCCTGCGGCTGATGCGGGACATCGACCGCCGGGCGGTGGGAGTCCACCTCGACTGCGCGAACATGATCAACGGGATCGAGCGGTACCGGAACCGTGCCGCCTTCGTCGAGGAGTGCTTCCGGAAGCTCGGCGCCCATGTGAAGAGCATCCATGCCAAGGATGTCGCGCTCGGACCGGAGTCCCCCTGCTGCCTGCGGGAGGTCGAACCCGGCAAGGGCGGGATGGACTTTGCTCAGACGCTGCGGCTGGCGCACGGGCTGAGCCCGGACATGCCGGTTTTTGTCGAGCACCTGCCGGACCTGGACACGTACCGGAGGGCGGTCGGACACCTGAGGCGGACCGCCGCGGACAACGGGATCGGGGAGAACCGTCCGACCCGCGGGTGAAATCCGGCTCCGCCGCGGTCTTGCCTGCATGGTTGTTTTTTTTGGAATGACGCGTGAAAATAAAGCGCGCGGCGTCCGGCCGTGCACTTTCACCAAAGGAGAAACCCATGGCGCACAACTACCACGTATCCGTTTCCGGCAGCGACACCTGGGCCGGCTCGGCCCAACGCCCGCTCCGCACCATCCAGCGTGCGGCGGATCTGGCCCGACCGGGCGACACCGTAACCATCCACGAAGGCGTCTACCGTGAGCACGTCAATCCCGTACGGGGAGGCGCCGGCGACACGGAGAGGATCCTTTACACCGCCGCGCCCGGCGAAAAGCCGGTGATCTCCGGTGCGGAGCGCGTTTCGGACTGGGAGCGGATCGGGGACGGCGTATACCGCACGGTGCTGCCCAACACGATGTTCGGCGACTTCAACCCTTACAAGGAGACCGTGGGGGGCGACTGGTTCCGGAGCCTGGAGCGGGATTTCCATCTGGGCGAGGTGTACATCAACGGCAAGTCCATGTTCGAGGTCTCTACGCTGGACGAGGTGATGGATCCGAAACCGTTCACGGAGGCGCGTGAACCGGAATGGTCGCTGCACGCATGGTGCTGCGGGACGGATGAGAACTCCACCACGATCTATGCCCGGTTCGGCGAGTTCGATCCCGCACGGGAGAACATCGAGATCAACGTGCGCAGATTCTGCTTCTGGCCGGAGAAGACCGGAATCGACTACATCACGGTGCGGGGACTGCACCTGACGATGGCGGCCCCGAACTGGGCGCCGCCGACGGCGCTGCAGGAGGGTCTGATCGGCCCGCACTGGAGCAAAGGCTGGATCATCGAGGACTGCGAGATCAGCAACGCGAAGAACTCCGGCATCAGCCTGGGCAAAGAGATCACGACCGGGCACAACGAGTGGTACCGTCTGGGCAGCAAACACGGTACGCAGCGGGAACGGGATGTGATCTTCAATGCGCTGCGCATCGGCTGGAACCGCGAAAACATCGGTTCGCACATCATCCGCCGCAATGTGATCCACGACTGCGAGCAGACCGGCATCTGCGGCCATCTGGGCGCGGTGTTCAGCCAGATCCTCGACAACCACATCTACAATATCCACCACAAGCGGATGTTCAACGGCGCCGAGGTCGGCGGCATCAAGCTGCACGCCTCGATCGACTGCCGCATCAGCGGCAACCATATCCACAACTGCGACCGCGGACTGTGGATGGACTGGCAGGCCCAGGGAACCCGCATCTCGGGGAACCTGCTGTACGACAACGACACCGAGGACCTGTTCGTCGAGGTCAGCCACGGCCCGTACCTCGTCGACAACAATCTCTTCCTTTCCACGAAAAACCTGCGCGACATGTCGCAGGGCGGCGCGTACGTCCATAACCTGTTCGCGGGATTCTTCACCTGGAAACGGGTCACCAACCGGTTCACCCCTTATCACTACAACCATGACACCGCCGTCCATGGCCTGATGACCATCCTCGGCGGCGACGACCGTTTCTACAACAACATCTTCACCGGCACGCTGCCGGACAATGCCCTCAAAGAACAGAAGATCGAGGAAGGGACATGGGCGGGTTCCGATCTTCGGCGCAACGCGGACGGTTCCATCCCCAAGGGGCTCTCGATCTACGACGAATGTCCGGCGGAGGGGGAGGCAGTGCCCGGAAGGCGGATGCAGGTGGACGAGTACGCCGAGGAGCGTCTTCCGATGGCGTGCGGATCCAATCTGTACCTGAACGACGCGCGGCCCTACCGCAAAGAATCCGGCTCGCTTGCCTGCCCGGAAGTGAAGCCCCGCGTAGAGGTGATCACGGAAGCCGACGGCGTGTACCTTCTTTGCGACCTGGGCGGCAGAGCCGGGGCGGT
>JAGOFF010000277.1 GCA_017997315.1 Clostridia bacterium | reverse complement strand
GCCGTATGTCATGTTCAGGATCGGTTCCAGCAACGGATGATCGTACCGGACCCGGGAGAAATCATGGCGCGCCGCGACGTAATGGGGGATCTGCTCCATGGGTCCCGGACGGAACAGGGAGATGCCCGCGATGACATCCTCCAGCGAGGAGGGCTTCAGTTCCTGCATGAAAGACGTCATGCCCGGACTTTCCAGCTGGAACACCGCCTCGGTCCGACCGTCGCCGATCATGCGGAAAACCTCCGCGTCATCCATGGGCAACCGGTCGTAGTCGATGACGATCCCGTGGTTCTCGCGGATCATCGCCGCGGCGTCCCGCATCACGGTCAAAGTCCGCAGACCCAGGAAATCGATCTTGAGCAGTCCGATCCGTTCAACATTGTTTTTGTCGTACTGGACCACGATCGCTTCATCGTTGCGCGACAGCGGGGCGGTCCGGGTCAGCGGATCCGCGGCGATCACCACCGCGGCGGCATGGGTCGACGCGTGCCGCGGCAATCCTTCGAGCCGGCGCGCGATGTCGATGATTTCGCGGACCTGCGGATCCCGGTCATACGCCGCCTTGAACTCGGGGGAATGCTCCAGCGCTTTCGCCAGCGTGATGTCGAGTTCGGCCGGTATGCTCTTGGCCAGGATCCGTGCGGCTTCATACGGATAATTCATGGCGCGCGCGACGTCGTTGACCACAGCCCGGGCGGCCAGCGTTCCGAACGTGATCACCTGGGCGACCCGGTCCGTCCCGTATTTCGCGGTCACGTAGTCGATGACCTCCTGCCGGCGCTCGTAGCAGAAGTCGATGTCGAAGTCCGGCATGCTGACCCGCTCGGGATTGAGGAAGCGCTCGAAGATGAGTTCATACCGGAGCGGATCGATGTTGGTGATCCACAGGCAGTAGGCGGCCAGCGATCCGGTTCCGGATCCGCGGCCCGGACCGACCATGATCCCGTTGTCGTGCGCGAACCGGATGAAATCCCACACGATCAGGTAGTAATCGGTGAAACCCATGCTGTCGATGACTTCGAGCTCGTGGTACAGCCGTTCCCGATACAGCGTCTCGGGGTACGGGGAACCGGCCGCAAGCCGGCGCTCGAGTCCGCTCTCGCACAGCTTTCGGAGAAACGCGCGGTTTTCGGATCCGTCCGGGGTATCGAACCGCGGCAGCAGTGTTCGGCCGAACGACATTGTCGCATGGCATCGGTTCGCGATCCGGACCGTGTTCCCGATCGCCTCGGGCATCCCCTCGAACGCCGCGGCCATCTCCTCGGGAGACTTGACGAAGAACTCATCGGTCGGCAGTCTCATCCGGTCCTCGTCCGTCATCCGCTTGCCGGTCTGCACGCACAGCAGAACTTCATGGGCATGCGCATCCGTGCGGTTCATATAGTGGCAGTCGTTGGTCGCGACCAGCGGAATCCCGGTCCGTCGGGACATCGCCAGCAGCTCGGCGTTGACGCGGTTCTGCTCCGGCGTACCATTGCTCTGCACTTCCAGGAAGTAACTGTCCGGACCGAAGCACTCGCGGTACCAGCGGGCGGTCTCTTCCGCACCTGCGGTGTCCCCGCGGAGCAGCAGCTGGGGGATCTCGCCGCCCAGGCAGGCGCTGAGCGCGATCAGACCGGCGGCATGGCGCGCCAGCAGTTCGCGGTCGACGCGCGGCCGATAGTAGAATCCTTCGATGAAGCCGGCGGAAACCAGCTGCATGAGGTTTTTCAGGCCTTCGTCGGTCTCGGCCAGCAGCACAAGGTGTGCCGGTTCCTTGTCGGTACCGGCCTGTTTGTCCAGACGCGAGCGCGGCGCCACGTACACTTCACACCCGATGATGGGTTTGATTCCGGCTTCGACGCAGGCCCTGTAGAAGTCGACCACGCCGTACATCGTGCCGTGGTCGGTGATCGCGCAGGCGTCCATGCCGAGTTCGCGGATCCGCGCCGGCAGCTCGCGGATGCGGATCGCTCCGTCCAGCAGACTGTATTCCGTGTGCAGGTGGAGGTGGACGAACGGACTCATTCGCTTAACCGTTCCTCCATCAGCCGATGGAGACTTTCCGCCATGCCTTCAAGACGGGTCCCGCATGCAGCGGGGTCCGCATCATATGCGCCGGCATAGATCTTGATCTTCGGCTCCGTGCCGGACGGCCGCACGCAGATCCAGTCCATCCCCTCCAGCTCGTAGAGCAGCACATCCGACCGGGGCAGATCGATCCGGCTCTCCGAACCGTCGGAATACTCGGTCGCAACGGAGGTCAGGTAATCCTTGACCCGCAGGACATGCAGCCCCGCCAGTCCGGCGGCCTTCTCAGCACGAAGACGATCCATGCACCGGCGGATGCGCTCCAGTCCCTCCCGGGAGGACAGGGAGAAAGACCATGTCTTCTCCGCGGCGTATCCGAAACGGGTGTACAGATCCTGGAGCAGCCCGAAGAGGGTGAGACCGCGGTCGCGCGCCGAAGCGGCCATTTCCGCGGCGAGCATCGCGGCCACCACCGCGTCCTTGTCCCGGACGTCGGTTCCGGACAGGTATCCGTAGCTTTCCTCGAATCCGAACTGGAAGTGCATATCCCCGTTCTCGTCATGCTCCTTGATCAGTTCCCCGATGTACTTGAACCCGGTCAGGCACTCCATGAGGACCGCCCCGTAGTGCGCCGCCACACTTCGCGCGAGACGCGTCGAAACAATGGTCGTCACGCAGAACGATCCTTCGGGCAGGCTTCCAGCAGATTTTTTGGCGGCCAGTATATAATCCATCAGGAGAAGGCCGATCTGGTTGCCTGACAGAACCCGGTATCCTCCGTCCTCTTCACGGATCGCCAGACCCATCCGGTCCGCATCCGGATCGGTCGCGATGACCAGGTCCGCCATCTCACGCTCCGCGAGCGCGATGGCCATCGCCAGCGCGGAGCGCTCCTCAGGATTGGGGGAGGGCACAGTCGGAAAATCCGGATCCGGCTGCGCCTGCTCGGGAACGGTCAGCACATGCGTGAATCCGGACTCGAGGAGAATGCGGCGCACCGGTTCAAGTCCGGA
>JAGOFF010000276.1 GCA_017997315.1 Clostridia bacterium | reverse complement strand
GCGCGGGCGGGTGGGCCGCCCTGCACACATGGTATGGTAAACTAAATATCGGCGGGAGTCCTGCGGGACGGCTGCGGAGGATAATCGACGCAGCGACGCGGGAGACATGCCGGGGAGGTTTATCATACCGCTGCCTGTTGATATCGATACAACATGGGATCTGGGCATCTTGTTCGATTCTTTCGACGACCCGCGATTTGAAGAGGCGTTCAACCGGGCTGAACGGCTTGCTTCCGAAGCGCTCGATGCGGTTGGCGCGTTCACCCCGACGGGAGAAGCCGCAACGGATGTAGCAAACCTGGAGTCGTCACTGCGTTTGTTCCAAAATCTTCTGGATCCGTATTACCGGGTCTCCGCCTACATCTCCCTCATCCTCGCGACGGATGCGGCCAACGAACGGGCCACCGCGCTCCAGGATCGGGAAATGCAGCTCCGCAACGTGATCACCCGGCTCCAGTCCGCGCTTTGCCGCTACGCGGGCAGCCTCAAGGATCTGGATGCGCTGATCGCCGGCAACCCGTTCCTTGAGGAGCATGCGTTCCTGCTGCACGAGTCCGCACGGCAGGCGGAGCACGTGCTTCCACCGGACCTCGAGCCGACCGTGCTGCGCCTGCAGATGAACGGCGGACAGGCGTTCGCGAACCTCCACGACCTGCTCGACGGGACGCATCTGGTCGATATGGAGCAGGACGGGAAACCGGTCCGGCTCCCTCTCTCCCAGGTCCGCGGCATGGCGTACGATCCGGACCCCGCGGTCCGGAAGGCCGCCTACGAAGCAGAGCTGGCGTCCTACGCCAAGATCGAGATCCCGATGGCCGCGTGCCTCAACGCGATCAAAGGCGAAGCCCAGACGATCTGCGAGCTGCGCGGATACCCGTCCGTCCTGGAGGAAACCCTGGCGAACCAGCGCATGGACCGGAGCGCGCTGGACGCGCTGCTGACCGCGATGGAGGAGTCGCTGCCTGATTTCCGGCGTTACCTGCGCGCCAAGGCCCGGGTGCTCGGACATGGGAACGGGCTCCCGTTCTATGATTTGTTCGCTCCTGTGGGCACCTCTTCCCGCCGGTTCACATACGAGGAATCCCACGAGTACCTCGTGGAGATCCTAAGCCGTTTTTCCAGGAAAATGGCGGATTTTGTCGACCACGCCTACCGGAACCGCTGGATCGACGTTTATCCCCGGCCCGGCAAGGGAGGCGGCGCGTTCTGCGCGACCATCCCGCCGGTCAAGGCCAGCCGGGTGCTGACGAACTTCGAGGGATCGTTCTCGAGCGTGTCCACCATTGCGCACGAACTCGGCCACGCCTACCACGGAGACTGCCTCAAGGACGGCTCCATCCTGAACTCAGACTATCCGATGCCGCTTGCGGAAACCGCCTCGATCTTCAACGAGACACTGGTGGCGCACTCCGCGCTCGAAGACGCCGACGAGGAGGAATCGTTCGCGCTGCTGGACAACGAACTGCTGGAGGCGACGCAGGTCATTGTGGACATTCTGTCCCGGTACCGCTTCGAAACCGCGGTCATCGAGGCCCGCCGGGAGCGCGGCCTCAACGTCGGCGAACTGCGGGAGATGATGCTCGAAGCGCAGCGCTCGACCTACGGGGACGGCCTGGACCCCGACACGATGCACCCGTACATGTGGGCCTGCAAGTCGCACTACTATTCGGTCGACCTGAGTTTCTACAACTGGCCGTATGCGTTCGGCCTTCTGTTCGGCCGCGGGGTGTACGCGCGCTATCTCGCGGAGGGCGAGGCGTTCCTGCCCGAGTATGACCGGCTGCTGGAGCGGACAGGCCGCGATACGGTCGCGGGCGTCGCCGCGAGTGTCGGGATCGACGTGTGCGATCCCGCGTTCTGGCGTTCCGCGCTGGACACCATCCGCGTTTCGATCGACCGGTTCGAAGCGCTTGCGGCCAAGCGGACTCCGGCCTGATCGCAGGCGTCCGTCCCGTCCGGGAACTCAGGGGGCGGGCCGTGCGTTCACGAGGGTTCCGACGGGCCGGCACATTCCAGGACTTCGCGGAGCATGTCGCGCATACGCTCTGACACCGAAGCCGGGCCGACGATGCATGCTTTGGAGCCGAACTGGAACACCCAGGACAGGAACGTGGGGCTGACCGCGACTTTCGCATGAATCCGGAAACGGTCCGTACCGTGGCGGTTGACCGGGACATCTTTGCCGAACCGGTCGATCACGACCCCGATCAGGTCGTTGTCGAACTCCATCTCGACCATTTCCTCCTCGCCGGTGTACATGGAAAACCGCGCACGGACGTACCGCGAGAGCTCAAACTCCGGGGAGGACGGGACCGGATCGCGCGGCTCGTCCAGCACCTCGACCTGGGCCATCCGGTCGACCCGGTAGTGGTAGTACTTGTTCCCGCCCGGATCAAACGCGATCAGGTAGTAGTTTTCGTTGGCCCAGGTCAGCGCACAGGGATCCACCACATAGATGGCCCCGTTCTTGCGGAAGCGCTCGCTTTTGTCGAGCATGTACTCGTAGTACTTGAACGATGCCTTGCGGTGCATCGCGATCGCTGTGTGCAGCTGGTCCACGCTGTAGTAGATGGCTTCGTTGAACGTCTTGACCCGGTTGGCGAGATACACCTCGCGCTGAAGGCTGCCGGCGAGATTGCGGCTGGTCAGCGCTTCGAGTTTGCGGATAAGGTCCTGGCTTTTCTTCTGGGTGATGAACCGGGAGCACTGCACCGCGTCGACCAGCAGCTTGAGCTCGGCCAGTTCGAACCGGCGGGATCCCACGAAATAGCCGTATGTGCGTGTCTTGCGCCTCAGGATGTCCATCCCGAAGTTCTGGAGCGCCTCCAGGTCGTCGTACAGAGACTTGCGCTCCGCCTCGATCCCGCAGTTTCCGAGCGCCGCGATCATGTCCGCGATGCTCATCGGATGCTCCTCGTCGGTGTTCTCATTCAGGATGCGGGCGAGGTAGAGCAGTTTGAGTTTCTGGTTGGGCGATTTTGCCATGACGCGCCTCCTGTGTCCGCTTTCCCGAAATCAACAGCGGCAGGGAAC
>JAGOFF010000041.1 GCA_017997315.1 Clostridia bacterium | reverse complement strand
GTTTGCTTGTGCGGCGGATCTCGCGGCAGACGTCCGCGCCGTTCATCCGAGGCATCATGAGGTCGAGAACGACGAGGTCGGGATGGTCGGACTCGATGCGCTCCAGCGCGGCTATCCCGTCAAAGGCGGAGACATGCGTGAAGTTTTCCGCATCGAGATACAAGCCCAGGGATTCGTGCACGACCGGATCGTCATCACAGATCAGGATGTGGAATGAACGCGGCATATCAGGCTCCCCCCGGACATACGGGTCCAAACTGGCGTTAACTCGAGTGTTTTCTTATCATATAATAAACCATAAACTCCGGCCGGCGGCCGGAGAGAGCACAGGTTCAGAATTGTTCATCGGCGCGCCACAAACCCTTCTCGCGGGTTTCGACGCACCGGCGACCGGATATGGGGAGACGGCAGGCGGGATGTGGATTGCGGACCGGTGGCGGGACTACGAACTGATCGACGCGGGCGATGGTGAAAAGCTGGAGCGTTGGGGCCGTGTGATTCTGCAGCGGCCGGATCCCCAGGCGATCTGGCCGCGCGGGGACTGGAGCGGCGGAGCGATGCCCGCGCCCGATGCGGTGTATCGTCGCAGCCGGGAGGGGGGCGGCCGGTGGGACGTCCTCCGGGACCACCCGCGGTCCTGGACTGTCCGGTATCCCTCCGAAGCGGGCGAACTGACGTTCCATGTCGAGCCGACCGGATTCAAGCACACCGGGCTTTTTCCCGAGCAGGCCGTCAACTGGGATTCGATGGCGGCGATGATCCGAAACCGGACGGAAGGGGGCGGCGAGGCCCGGATCCTCAACCTGTTCGCCTACACCGGCGCCGCGACGGCGGCATGCGCGATGGCCGGCGCGGACGAGGTCGTGCATCTGGATGCATCCAAGGGGATGAACGCGAAGGCGCGGCGCAATCTGGAGTCCTCCGGGCTGGGCGAATGCCGGGTCCGGTATTTCACGGACGACGCACGGCTTTTCGTCGAGCGGGAGATCCGTCGCGGACGCCGGTACGAAGGAATCCTGATGGATCCGCCCGCTTACGGCAGGGGCCCGTCGGGCGAACTGTGGAAGCTGGAAGACGCGCTGTACGGGCTGGTGGAGCTCTGCGCACGGCTGTTGTCCGACGATCCGCTTTTTTTCTACATCAATTCCTATACGACAGGCCTCGCGCCATCGGTGCTCGCGGACATCCTGTCGCTTGTGCTCGGGGACCGCGGCGGCCGCGCGCAGGCGGAGGAGATCGGCCTGCCGGCCACCGGACGGCGCATCGTGCTCCCCTGCGGCGCTACGGGAAGGTGGAACGCGCTTGGCTGAGGGATGGGGGGAAATCCCGGTCCTGTACGAAGACAATCACCTGCTTGTAGCGGTCAAGCCCGCGGGCGTCCTGTCCCAGCCGGACGGCTCGGAAGCGCCGGACATGCTTGCGCTGCTCAAGGAGGGGATCCGTATCCGGCACAACAAGCCGGGAAACATCTTTCTGGGGCTGGTCCACCGCCTGGACCGTCCGGTGGGCGGCGTCATGGTCTTTGCGCGCACATCCAAAGGCGCGTCCCGGCTGTCCGCCCAGATCCGCGAGCGAAGGTTCGGGAAAGAGTACATCGCGGTTCTCCGGGGTATGCCGCGGGATCCGGTCGGGACGCTCCGGGACTACATGGTCCGCAACGGGCCGGACGGCCGGTCCGGATTCACCTCCTCCGAAGGGGAGGGCAAGGAGGCGGTGCTCCGCTACCAGGTGATGGACCGGCTGCCGGACGGCGGGGCCTCCCTGGTCCGCATCCGTCTGGAGACCGGACGGACACACCAGATCCGCGCGCAGTTCGCCCGGATCGGATGTCCGGTCTGGGGAGACGCCCGGTACGGCGGACCGGACGCCGGTTCCGGCGTGAAGGGCGGCATCGCGCTGTTCGCGTGCGGCATCGCTTTCCTGCATCCGGTCCGGGGGGAACCGATGCGGTTCACGGCACTCCCGGATCCGGACGGACCCTGGGGGATGTTTGCGGACCGGCTGCGCGCCGGACTACCGGAATGGGACGGATGGGAGACGGATCATGGGCAAAAACAAGAAACGCAGCCGTAAATGGCTTCGGTTCATCGGAAAACTGCTGATGCTCGCCGTATCGGTATCGGCGCTGCTCACGGCTTCCCTGATGCGTGTGGACGCCGTCGTGGAGTCGGTCGGTACGCGCGGCATCGTAGCGGCATCGGATGCGGGCCATGCGGACTGCATCCTCGTGCTGGGCGCCCAGGTCCGCAGCGACGGCAGCGTCAGTCCCATGCTGGCCGACCGGCTGGAGACCGCGCTTGTGCTGTACCGTGCCGGGGTGTCCGACCGGATCCTTGTTTCCGGCGACCACGGGACGGAATACTACGATGAAGTGAACGCGATGCGCAACTATCTTCTCGAACGGGGAGTGCCGTCCGGACATGTCTTCATGGATCACGCCGGTTTTGACACCTATGATTCGCTGTATCGGGCGAGGGATGTCTTCGAGGTCCGTTCCTGCGTCGTCGTGACCCAGGGATTCCATTTGAAACGCGCGCTCTTCATCGCCGGCGAGATCGGGCTGGACGCGCGGGGGGTGGACGCCGCGCTCGGCGTTTACGGCCGGGAGGGCTACTACCGGTTCCGCGAGGTGTTCGCGCGGACCAAGGCCTGGCTGGAATGCCGGGTGCTGGACGCCCGCCCCGCGTTCCTCGGACCGGTGATCCCCATCACCGGAGACGGGAATGTTACGGTGGATCGGCCGGTCGGATGATATAATTGTTTCATAAAACCAACATACGGGAGGTACCTGTCATGGGCAGACTCGACGGCACACAGACTCTTGTGAACCTGATGAAGGCGTTCGCGGGCGAATCTCAGGCACGCAACCGTTACACCTTCTTCGCTTCCACGGCGAACAAGGAAGGATTCCGCCAGATCGAGGCGATCTTTACGGAAACCGCGGACAACGAACGCGAACACGCCAAGCTGTTCTACCGCGCAATCGTCTCCGGGGTGGACTCACTCCCGGCGACGGTCGGCATCACGGCCACCTTTCCGGTCGAACTCCGCACCACGTACGAAAACCTCGTTTCAGCGGCGGCCGGCGAACACGAGGAATGGTCGGACCTTTATCTGCACTGGGGGCAGACCGCCGAGGCGGAGGGCTTCCCGGACATCGCCTCGATCTTCCAGGAGGTCTCCGAGGTGGAGGAACGGCATGAAGCGCGATATCTGAAGCTTGCTCAGAATGTCAAGGACGGCCAGGTTTTCCACCGCGACGAACCGGTCGCATGGAAATGCCGGAACTGCGGGTATGTCCACGAGGGACCCGACGCTCCCGCCGTCTGCCCCTGCTGCAAGCATCCCCGCGCACATTTCGAGCTGTTCGTCGAGAACTACTGATCCGGCGGACGTGAGAAGGACAGGCAACGGGCGGAGTTATGTTCTCCGCCCGTTTTCCATGTGACAAACGAACAACTTCATGTGATATAATCACACCATCTCGACGACGATTCGGTTCAAAGGAGTCCCGGTATGCAGACCAAGGCGGTCAGAATGTACGGCAAGGGGGACCTGCGGCTTGACACGTTCGAGCTGCCCCCGCTTCAGAACGGCGAGATCCTCGCCAAGATCGTGTCGGACAGCATCTGCATGTCGTCCTACAAGGCGGCGGAGCAGGGGACCGGCCACAAACGCGTGCCGGCGGACATCGCCGACAATCCGGTCATCATCGGACACGAGTTCTGCGGCGAGATCCTGGAGGTCACGCCCCGGTGGGCGGATTCGTTCCGGCCCGGAGACCGGTTCTCCATCCAGCCCGCACTCAACATCCCGGGCAATGTGCATGCCGCCCCCGGTTATTCGTTCCGCTACATCGGAGGGGCGGCCACCCTCGTCATCATTCCCGAGGTCGTGATGTCGCGGGGATGCCTGCTCCGTTACGAGGGCGAAACCTTTTTCCACGGATCCCTGTCTGAACCGATGTCCTGCATCATCGGCGGATTCCATGTGAACTATCACACCTCCCCCGGATCCTACGAGCATCGGATGGGAATCGTCCCGGGCGGCGCGACGGCTCTGCTGGCGGGAGCGGGTCCCATGGGGCTCGGCGCGGTCGATTATGCGGTGAACCATCCGAACCGCCCGGGTCTGCTGGTGGTCACGGATATCGATCCGGTACGCCTCGAACGCGCCGCCGCGGTGTTTCCGCCGGAAAAGGCGCAGGCGCTCGGCGTTCGCCTGGTCTACCTGCTGACGGACGCCGCGACGGATGTGCCGGACGCGCTGCGTGCGTTGAATGGCGGTCGGGGGTATGACGACGTATATGTCTACGCGCCGGTTCCCTCGCTGGTCGAAACCGCTTCCGCCATCCTGGGGTATGACGGGTGCCTGAACTTTTTTGCGGGTCCGATCGATCCATCCTTCTCCGCCCGGTTCAACTTTTACGATGTGCACTACAATGCCGCCCATGTGGCGGGCAACAGCGGGGGCAACACCGCTGACCTGGTCGAAGCGCTCGAACTCATGGCCTCCGGAGTCATCGATCCCGCGGCCATGATCACCCATATCGGCGGTCTGGACTGCGTAGCGGAAACCACGCTCAACCTGCCGCGGATCCCCGGCGGGAAGAAACTGGTGTATACGCAGATATCGCTTCCGCTGACCGCCCTGGCCGATCTGCGCTCCCTGGGCGCAGGCGATCCGATGTTTGCGGCACTGGCCGACATTGTGGAAGGAAACCGGGGTCTCTGGTGCGCCGAAGCCGAGCGTTATCTGCTGGCCCACGCGCGGCCGATCGGCTGAGAGGGAGAGAAGGCGTATGAAGGAGACAGACCGGGAGGGCATCCGGAATGCCGCGGCGCGATTCGCCCCCGCCCTTCGGATGTGGGCGGCCGATGGACGGCGTCCTTTGCCCCGCGTGCGGTTCGAGCCCGGACACCTCATACCGGAGGGCGATCCGGACCGCATATTTACGCTGCCCGGAGAACCGTCCGACCCCCCGGATGCCGCGGAGCGGATCGCCGGACTGTCGGACATGCACCCGCCGCGGGAAACGGATTTTCCGGTTGTGTACCGGTGGCCGGGCGTAGGTATGTTCACGCTCGAGTCCACCCGGGAAACAAACCGCCGCCTCGAGGGGAAAGCCGCCATTGTCACCGGAGCGGCACAGGGATTCGGGCGCGGCATCGCGGAGGGGCTTGCGGACCGGGGCGCCCGGGTCGTGCTCGCCGATCTCAACGCCGGAGCCGCCCAGGACGCGGCGGACGCCATCAACCGGCGTCTGGGATCCGGACGCGCCATCGCGCTTGAAACGGATGTGGGTTCGGAGGAGTCCGTCGCCGGGATGGTGCGGGAAGCCGTGCTTGCTTTCGGCGGTCTGGACATCCTGATCAGCAACGCCGGCATCTTGTGCGCGGGCGGTCTCGAGGAGCTTTCGCTGCAGGACTTCGAGCGGGTGACCCGCGTGAACTATACCGCGTTCTTCCTGTGCGCGAAGTATGCCGCGGCGCCGATGAGAACCGCGGCCGAAATGGATCCGCGCCACTTTTCCGATATCATCCAGATCAATTCGAAGTCCGGCCTCCAGGGATCGAACCGGAATTTCGCCTATGCGGGCGGCAAGTTCGGCGGGATCGGACTGGTCCAGAGTTTTGCGCTGGAACTCGCGCCGCACCGGATCAAGGTCAATGCGGTATGTCCCGGAAACTACCTGGACGGGCCGCTGTGGAGCGATCCGGAAAACGGACTTTTCATTCAGTATCTGCGCGCCGGCAAGGTTCCGGGGGCGAAGACCGTACGGGATGTCCGGGAAGCGTATGCCGCGAAAGTGCCGCTTGGGCGGGGCTGTATGCCGGAGGACGTCGTCCGCGGCATCGTCTACCTGGTCGAACAGGAGTACGAGACCGGGCAGGCGCTGCCGGTGACCGGCGGACAGGTGATGTTGAAGTAATCAAGCGGCGGTTTCTCGCCGTTGTGACAGGAGAGGTACGGATCCATGGCGATTCCCGTCATCATGCCCCGTCAAGGCCAGTCCGTGGAAAGCTGCATCCTCGGGAAATGGCACATATCCGTCGGGGATTCGGTCTCTGCGGGCGACCTGCTGTTCACGTACGAAACCGACAAAGCGGTGTTCGACGAGGCGGCGCCCGTCGGGGGAGTATTGCTCGCGCGGTTCTTTGAGGAGGGGGACGACGTGCCCTGCCTCGTGAACGTCTGTGTCATCGGGCAGCCGGGGGAGGATCCCGCCGGTTTTTATCCGATGGAACTGCCCGAATCCGTTTCCGGGGCATCCGCGCCGCAGCCGGAACCCTCACGGACGGATTCCTCGACCGGTCCGGGCCCGGTGCTGTCCGGCGCTTCGCAGGGCGCGTCCGGCGCGAGTCCGCGTGCCCGCCGTCTCGCGGACAGGCTGGGGATCGACCTGCGTGCGGGCGCAGCGGGGACCGGTCCGGACGGCCGGATCCTTGAGCGTGACGTCCGCGCGGCAGCGGAGGTCCGGACCGCACCCACCCCGGCAGCCGGACGCCTGTTGGCGGATCCTGCGAAAGCCGCTTTATCCGCGACCGGCGTCGGAGGGCGTATCCGTGCGGCGGATGTCGGAGACTCCGTTCCGATGCCGGGCGGACTCCCGACGGAGCCCGGATCGGAGATCCGCGCCCACACCCTGATCCGAAGGTCGATCGGGACCGCGATGATGACTTCGCTCGGATCCACCGCCCAGCTGACACTGAACGCCTCCTTTGACGCGACCGACCTGTTTTCCCTCCGGAACCGGATGAAGTCCGCCCGGCCCGAGGGTCGGCCGGATGCCGCCGGCCCGGGCGCTGCCCCACGGATCCCGACCGTCACGGACTTTATCCTGTATGCGGTATCGCGCGTTCTGAAGCGCCACCCGCTGCTCAACGCCCATGGATTCGAAGACCATGTCCAGCTGTTCGAACCGGTGCATCTGGGCGTCGCTGTCGACACCCCCCGCGGCCTGATGGTTCCGACGGTCTTCCACGCCGACCGGATGGAACTCCAGGAGATCTCAAAAACCGTTCGGACATTGGCGGATTCCTGCCGGAGCGGAGCGATCGGCCCGGACCTGCTGCGGGGAGGTACGTTCACCGTGACCAATCTCGGCGCATTCGGCATCGAGTCGTTCACCCCGGTGATCAATCCGCCGCAAACCGCCATTCTTGGCGTCTGCGCCCCGCAGACCCGTTGGAGGCTCATGGATCCGCAATCCGGAACGGCGTCCGCCTACGAAGCGATCCCGCTCTCGCTCACCTTCGACCACCGCGCCATGGATGGTGCGGATGCTGCGCGCTTCCTCCAGGATCTAGCCGGATATATGGCTGAAATATCGAAATATCTGGCCGAGTAGAATACGAGAGAACGGCCTGACATCATAACAATAGGGAGAACACTTATGCATGAAGTCCTGATCATCGGAGGAGGGCCCGGAGGATATCGGGCAGCGGAACTCGCGGCCCGTGCGGGGCTGTCCACGGTCCTCTTCGAAGGAAATGCGCTCGGCGGCGTGTGCCTGAACGAAGGATGCGTGCCGTCCAAGACCCTTCTGAACAGCGTCAAGATCATGGAACACGCCAGAGACGGCGCCGCTTTCGGCGTGCTTGCCGAGAATGTGCGTCTGGATCTGCCCGCCCTCATCACCCGAAAGCGAAAGGTCGTGAAACAGCTGACCGGCGGCGTCCGGGCATCGGTCAAGGAAGCGGGGGCCCTCATCGTCGACTCCTATGCCCGGATCCTGTCGGCTGCACCCGGGCGGATCCGCGTGCAGGCGGACGGACAGGAGTATGAAGGACGCCGGCTGGTGGTTGCGACCGGATCCGGTCCCATCCTGCCCCCGATCCCCGGACTGCGGGAAGCCCTGGAGTCCGGTGCGGCGGTCACCAGCCGGGAGATCCTCGAACGGGAAGTCCTGCCGCAGCGCATGACCGTCATCGGTGCCGGCGTCATCGGCCTGGAACTCGCCGGATACTGCCGGGCGGCCGGCGTGGAAGTCGATATCGTCGAGATGACGGGACGCATCGCCGGGAACATGGATCTGGAAACCGCTGCGGCATTGAAGAAACAATTCGAGCGCAAGGGGATCCGTTTCCATCTGGATACCCGCGTGACCCGCATCGGCGACGGCCGGGTGGAGATGGAAGGACCGGAAGGGGCGCTCACCCTGGAGGCGCCGCTTGTCCTGCTCGCGGCCGGGCGCTCGCCGACGGTCGGCGGATTCGGACTCGAGCAGAGCGGTGTGCTTGTCGAGCGGGGACACATCCCGACCGACGACCGCTGTCGGACCAACGTGCCGGGCGTCTATGCGGTCGGCGACGTCAACGGGGCCTGGATGCTCGCGCACGCCGCCTATCGTGAGGCGGAGACCGCGGTCTCGGACATGACGGGCGGGAACGCCAGGATGCGGTACGATGCGGTGCCCTCCATCCTCTATACCACGCCGGAGGCCGCATCCGTCGGCCTGACCGAGGAGCAGTGCGCCCTGCGTCCGGGCGGCTATGCCAAAGCGGTGGTCCCGATGGGTTTCAGCGGCCGGTTTCTGGCCGAGACCAGCCGCGAGACCGGATTCTGCAAGGTACTTGCCGATCCGGCCGAGAACCGGCTGCTCGGGTGCCATATCCTGGGTCCGTACGCATCCGAGATCATCGTGTCGGCCGGCATCCTGATCGAATCCGAGGCGCGGCTGCGCGACCTCCGTGAATTCGTGTTTCCGCATCCCACCGTCGGAGAGGTTCTCCGCGAAGCATTCTTCCGACTGTAAAGGAGTCCCCATGGCCAGAAAACTGTTCATCGATCCCGCCCGTGTCCGCGCTCCCGGGAGCATCACTTTCCAGGACATTCCGGTCAACACCTATCACCGCAGCCTGCGGGAGGAAGGCGACCGGTTCGCGCACGGCGAACTCCTGCATATCTACCAGGACATGAAGACGCTGCGCACGTTCGAGTCCATGCTGCTTGCCGTCAAGACGACCGGGGGCTACAACGGCCGTCCGTACGATTATCCGGGCCCCGCCCACCTGTCCATGGGCCAGGAGGCGGCGGCGGTCGGCCAGGCGTATCACCTGGGAGCCGGAGACATCATATTCGGATCGCACCGTTCGCACGGCGAAATCCTTGCCAAGGGACTGTCCGCCATCCGGAAAATGTCGGGGGCGGAACTGCGGGCCATCCTGGAGGACGCGCTGGACGGCGACATCCTGCGCGCGGTCCTGCCGTCCGACCGGCCGTGGCCGGATGATCCGGGGGAACTTGCGCAGGACTTCCTGGTCTATGGGGCGCTTGCGGAGATCTTTGCCAAACGCACGGGATTCAACCGCGGACTGGGCGGATCGATGCATACCTTCTTCATCCCGTTCGGAATCTATCCCAACAATGCGATCGTGGGCGGATCGGGCGACATCTCGGTCGGAGCCGCGCTTTATAAAAAGATCAACCGCAAGCCCGGCGTGGTCGTGTGCAACATCGGCGACGGCGCGCTGGGGTGCGGCCCGGTTTGGGAGGGCTTCCAGCTGGCGCTGATGGACCAGTTCCGCACATTGTGGGAAGGGGACATGCGCGGAGGGCTCCCGCTGCTGTTCAACATCATGGACAACCAGTATGCGATGGGGGGACAGACCGCAGGCGAGACCATGGGGTACGGCATGCCCGCCCGGATCGGTGCGGGGCTCCATCCCGGGCAGATGCATGCCGAACGGATCGACGGATACAACCCGATGGCGGTGATCGACGCGATGGCGCGCAAACTGGACATCCTGCGGCAAGGCGAGGGGCCGGTTCTGCTTGACACCGTAACCTACCGGTACTCCGGCCATTCCCCCTCGGACGCGGATTCCTACCGGACCCCCGAGGAGAAGGCGGCCTGGCAGAAAGAGGACTCGATCGAAGCGTTCCGCCGCGGCCTCCTTGAGGCCGGACTGGCTGACGTTCCCGAACTGGACGGGATCGACGCGGCGGTCACGGAGCGGATCGGGCGGGCCTATGCGTTGGCGATCGATCCCGCGGTGTCGCCGAGGATGGACCTGACGGCCGAACCGGAAGCGATCGAGCGGCTGATGTTCAGCAACACCAGGATCCCGGCGCTGGATGCCCGTGACTGCGAGACCCTGCTGCCGAAGGAAGAGAATCCACGGCTGATCCAGAACGCGAAGAAGAGCCGGTCCGCCGCAGGTCCGGATGGCGCGGCTCTCCCGAAGAACCGTGTGATCCAGTTGCGGGACGCGGTGTTCGAGGCGGTGCTCGACCAGTTCCACATCGATCCCACGCTGGTCGCCTACGGGGAGGAAAACCGGGACTGGGGCGGCGCTTTCGCGGTCTACCGCGGGCTGACCGAGTCCTTGCCCTACCACCGGCTGTTCAACACGCCGATCTCCGAGGCCGCGATCGTCGGTTCGGCCGTCGGGTATGCGATGAGCGGCGGGCGTGCGCTGGTCGAGCTGATGTACTGCGATTTTCTGGGACGCGCGGGGGACGAGGTGTTCAACCAGCTGCCCAAGTGGCAGGCCATGTCGGCCGGCAGGCTCCGGATGCCCGTGGTGCTCCGGGTATCGGTGGGATCCAAATACGGCGCCCAGCACTCCCAGGACTGGAGCTCCCTGTGCACGCACATCCCGGGTCTCAAGGTGGTGTTTCCGGCCACCCCGTACGACGCCAAGGGACTGATGACCGCGGCGCTCAACGGAACCGACCCGGTGGTGTTTTTCGAGAGCCAGCGGCTGTACGACATGGCCGAACGGTTCCACGAAGGCGGCGTTCCTCCGGAACCGTACGAGATCCCGATCGGGCTGTCCGACATCAAGCGGACCGGCGGCGACCTGACGATCCTGACCGTGGGTGCGACGCTGTACCGCGCGCTCGAAGCCGCGGACCGGCTGTCCTCGGAATTCGGGATCGAGACGGAAGTGATCGACGCGCGGTCGCTGGTTCCGTTCGACTACGGCATCGTCGCGGCTTCAGTACGCAAGACCGGCCGGGTCATCGTGGCGGGCGACGCCTGCGAGCGGGGATCCTTCCTCAACGATCTGGCTCGGAACCTCTCGGACCTGTGCTTCGACGACCTGGACGCGCCGGTTGCGGTGCTGGGATCGCGGAACTGGATCACGCCGGCCTATGAGCTGGAAGACACCTTCTTCCCGCAGCCTTCCTGGTTTCTGGACATCCTGCACCAGCGCATCCTGCCGCTCCCGGGCTATGTTCCCGAGCAGCGGTTCAATCCGGTCGAGACCGTCCGCCGTGGACGGCTCGGGGTATGAGCGGTCCGTGCGGACATATCGCCCGGCTCGATGACCGGGACCCGGACGTCCGGCTGGACGCGGCACGCAGGCTGGCCGCGCTGGCACGGGAGGGGAAGCATGTCTTTCCGGCTCCTGCGCGGGATGTCAACAATCACATCCACACGACCTATTCCTTTTCCCCGTACACCCCGGCCCGCGCCGTATGGGAGGCGCGCAGGGCGGGACTCGCGACCGCGGGGATCATGGACCACGATACCGCGGCCGGCATCCGGGAATTCCGTGAGGCGGGCCGGTTGCTCGGGCTGCCGGTGACGGCCGGCGCGGAACTGCGGGTCACGTTCGCAGGGACCCCTCTGGCCGGACGGCGCATCAACCATCCCGACCAGGAATCGACGGCATATGTGGCGCTGCACGGCGTGCCGGAGCCCTCGACCGACGCGCTCGACCGTTTTCTTGCGCCGGTCCGGGCCGCCCGTGAGACGCGGAACCGTGCCATGGCCGTCCGGCTGGACGCCCTCGCGCGCGAAGCCGGCACCGGGCTGGACTACGATCGCGACGTGCTTCCCCTGTCCGAGGCAGTGCGGGGCGGGACCGTGACCGAGCGGCATCTTCTGTATGCGTTTGCGGTACGTCTCACATCGATTCTCCCCGACCGCGCGGAGCTGGTGCGGGCCCTCGGCCGGATCTGGGGGATCCGCCCGTCGGACCGGATTGCGGCCGCCCTGACGGATCCCGGGAATCCGGCGTGGCTTTACGACCTGACCGGCCTGTTCAAGAGCGAACTGCTGCCCCGCGTCTACCTGCCTGCGGCGGAGGAGCTCCTGCCGGTACGGGAAGTGCTTTCCTTTGCGCGCTCCCGCGGCATCATCGCGGCCTACCCCTATCTGGGGGACGTCACCGAGTCCGTTACGGGGGACAAGAAAGCCCAGCGTTTCGAGGACGGCTATCTGGACGAACTGTTCGACGTCCTGGCGGACCTGGGATTCCAGGCCGTGACCTACATGCCCAGCCGGAACACCCCGGCGCAACTGACCCGGCTGCGGGGATTGTGCCGGGAACGGAACTTTTTCGAGATCAGCGGGGAGGACATCAACCAGCCCCGCCAGCCTTTCGTGTGCGAGGCCATGCGCCGGGCGGAGTTCTCCGGGCTGCACGATGCGGCCTGGGCCCTGATCGGCCACGAGATGCGTGCGGCGCGGGATCCGGACGACGGGATGTTCTCCGACGCGGTCGTCCGTCGCTGCCCGCGGCTGAAGGAACGGATCGCCGGGTATTCGGAGTATGCAAGGACACGATTTATCGAGTGAACGGGAGGATGGGACCATGACGGAGGACCGGAGGATCGAAACCGCGTTCCAGGCCGCGGAGGAAACGTTTGCGGAATGGGGCGTGGACGTGCGGAAGGCGCTGGACCGGCTGGACCGGGTCGAGATCTCGATGCACTGCTGGCAGGGAGACGATGTCGCCGGGCTGGAATCCGGCGGCGCGGGCGCTTCCGGCGGCATCCTGTCGACCGGGAACTACCCGTACCGTCCCGCCAACGGGGATGAACTCCGCATGGATATTGAAGAAGCGCTCCGGCTGCTCCCCGGTCCGCAGCGGGTCAATCTGCACGCAAGCTATGCGGAAACCGGTGCGGAACGTCCGGACCGGGACGGCTACCGGACCGGACACTTTGCGCGCTGGATGGACTGGGCGGCGTCGATCGGCGTCCGGCTGGATTTCAATCCGACAAGTTTCGGACATCCGAAGGCGTCCGACGACTTGACGCTGTCGCATCCGGATCCGGGTGTCCGGGCATTCTGGATCGATCATTTCCGCGCCTGCCGCGCGATCGCGGCGGACATCGGGCGGAGGCAGGGGAACGCCTGCGTGGTGAACCATTGGGTGCAGGACGGCATGAAGGACCTGACTCCCAACCGGTATGCCTTTCGCGAACGGCTCCGCGACTCGCTCGACGCGGTGCTGGCGGAACGGTATCCCGGTACCCTGGTGCAGGACGCGGTGGAATGCAAGCTGTTCGGCATCGGGGTCGAGAGCTTTACCGCGGGATCGCACGAATTCTATATGGGTTACCTCGGCCATGCCCGCGAACAGGGCAACGGAACCCTGATGCTGACGCTGGACATGGGGCACTTCCATCCGACCGAGACGATCGCGGACAAGATCCCGTCCCTTCTGCTGTACTCGCCGAAACTGCTGGTCCACGTGTCCCGAGGAGTCCGGTGGGACAGCGACTTTGTGGTCATCACCGAGGATCCGCTGGCCGAGGCGATGAAGGAGATCGCCCGCATCCCGCCTTCCGGATACGGAGACGGCTTCGACCGGGTCCGGCTGGCCACGGATTTCTTCGACGGCAGCATCAACCGGATCGGCGCCTGGACCATCGGCGTCCGGGCGACGCGCAAGGCGGTTCTTGCCGCGCTGCTTGAGCCGACGGACCGCCTGCGCGCGCTCGAGGCGGACCGCGACTACGCCGGGAGGCTCGCTCTGATGGATGGACTCCGCACCGCCCCCGTCGGCGCGGTATGGGATCAATACTGCCTTTCCCGGGGAGTTCCCCCCGGAGTCCGCTATATGGAGGAAATCGCGCGATACGAGAGGGAAGTGCTGGCGAAGCGCTGACCCGCACCGCCGTCCTACGACGGCGGACCCGCCGGAGGTGAGCATGGAACGCGACAGGTTTTTACAGGCATACGCCCCGGGACTGGAGGAACTGGTCCGCATCTCGACCGGACCCGGCGGCCGGGCGGATTATGTGCAGGGCGGCGGAGGCAACACCTCCTGCAAGCTCGACGGCCGGCTGATGGCGGTCAAGGCCTCCGGTTTCCGTCTGGGGCAGATCACCGTGCGGGAAGCGTACTCGGTGCTGGACTACGC